>CANGQQ010000097.1 GCA_947456025.1 Chitinophagaceae bacterium
CCGCCTTTCGGAACATTTTTAAGCACTCACCTTTGAAGCGAACCAAATGGACAGGCATTCAACGCAATCTGCATTTTCTGAAATCAACTTGACAACACCGGTTTTTCGACGCTGTTTTTAAAGTTTTGCAATCCTTGATCCAGCACAGGCCCCAGCATATGATCCATGAAAATCCCAAGGAAACGTTCCCAGGGATACCATTTTAATTGATAGTCCATCAGCCATTGCACTTCTGTTTGCGAGTTCGACTGTGTAGAAGAAACCACACGAAAAATACCTTTTGCGTCATTCATTCCTTTGAGTTGGTGCAAGACATAAATCGTTTGTGTGTCTATTGCAGTGATCGTGATTGTTCCTGCATTCTTTTCATCCATTCCTTGCCATCTTACAAAGGCTCCCGGCTCGTTGGTAACGGCAGAAAACTGAACGATCGCTCCACTGTCGGCCACAATCCAGGGCAGCCATTCATTCCAGTGTTGAACATCCTTTAACGCCATCAGTACACTGTCTGGTGCAGCATCAATTTGAACCGCTCTTGAAATTTTAACAGAACCGGGAATCAATAATCCAATGATTGAAACCACGAGAAACAATCCTGCCAAACTGAAAACAAACATCTTTACGAATCGCATAGACAATAATTTAAAAATCCTATTACCAAAAATAATCCTGCTTACTCCCAGCGAAACACTTTGATCGCCAGCAAATAGATTGCGACACCCCAGGCAGCCAAGACCGCCAGTTGCAATCCACAATCGGTGAGATGACTTCCTTCAAAAGCGACATTCCGCATGGCATCATTTAAATGCGTCAAGGGTAAAATCTTACAAACAGGCTGCAACCAGGAAGGAAATGTATCGATAGAGAAAAAGGTCCCTGCCAATAAAAACTGCGGCAAGGTAACCAGATTGGCGAATGGAGGAATGGTGCTTTCATTTTTTGCCAGTCCGCTGACGACAAATCCAAATCCCATAAATACAATCAAGCCAATCAAGCTGAGAAGTAACAATTCAAAAAATGTTACAACACCGTTTACCAGTGTAAACCGGAACACAAAATGACCGATTAATAAAATGATCACGGCTGTTGTGAGTTGAAACAAAAGCCGACTGATTGCTTCACCAAAAAGAATGTAGGTTCGTTTGATGGGTGTTGCAAAGAAACGTTTCAGTACCAATGCTTGCCTCAGATTAAAAAATAAAAAAGCCACACCAAACACACCCGCACTCAACAAGGAAAAACCAAGTTGTCCCGGCAAGATGAAATCAATAGTCCGGTACACTCTTCCCGGTAAGGGGGGCGGCAGATCGATGGTTGCATAAGAGGGTGCGTTGGGACTTACACTTCGATCGATGTTAAACAAGATATCTTTTAAAGTAGATTGTAAAATCGCCAATTTGTCGACACTGGCAGTAGAAGTGTACACGGTTATTTTATAAGTTGATGCGGAATTGTCTTCAACAGGCCTGATATCTAATATGGCTGTGATGCGTCCTTTCAACAAATCCTGTTGCAACGCTTCCTGCTCTTTGTCTACAATTTTGATGGTTTTGTATTTCAGCAGCAACCGGTACACCGCATTTTGCCGGCCGGTATCAGTTGTTGAAGAAAAACCAATGCGCACCGTAGGACTTCCACCTCCAATGAACCCAAACACGAGAATAAAAATCAAGGGAAATCCAATACTGAAAATAACAGCACTCGGACTTCGTACGATTGCACGAAGACTGGCTTTCGTTATCGACAACATGGCTTTCCACTGACGGTATTCTGTTTGCATAACAAGACTATAAGCTGCAAAACTATCTGATAATTACGCCATTCAAAACTTTTTATCCGACTTTTGAGTTTCATGAAACATCAGGCTTATATCTTATTGGGAAGCAACCAGGGCAACCGGGAAGGTTTTCTGGAACAGGCAGCCGGACTTGTTGCAGCACAGGCAGGAAGCATTACCAAACGATCCTCGATCTATGAAACCGCCGCATGGGGAAAGGAAGACCAACCCCCGTTTTTAAATCAGGTACTCTTAATTGAAACGTTGCTGAACCCCGACAACCTGATGCAAACTCTTTTAAACATTGAATCGCAACTGGGGCGTGTACGGATTGAAAAAATGGGACAACGCACCATTGATCTGGACATTTTATTGTACGACGACCAAATCTATACAAGCAGTATTGTAACGATTCCACATCCCGCTCTACAAGACCGTAAATTCGTTCTTATGCCCCTTGCCGAAATTGCTTCAGCACTCATTCATCCGGTATTCCAACAATCCGTACGTTCCCTTCTGGAACAATGCACCGACCCCTTGCCGGTACAAAAACAAGAATCGGAGAAGCACTAATTCAGAACCGAAGACCGGCGTATATGAACTATCATTTCATTACCATCGAAGGAAATATCGGCGCAGGAAAAACAACGCTTGCAAAACTGTTGGCCCAACACTACAATGCCCGGCTGGTACTGGAAACATTTGCCGACAATCCGTTTTTGCAAAAGTTTTATGAACAGCCCGAGCGCTTTGCTTTTCCATTGGAACTCTCGTTCATGGCCGAACGCTACAAGCAATTAAAAACCTTACTGCATACCCGCGACCTTTTTAATACTGTTACGATATCGGATTATTTGTTTACCAAGTGTCTTCTGTTTGCCAAAGTCAATCTCCCGCCCGATGAATACCACTTATACCAGCAATTGTTTGAGATTATCCATCAGCAGATCCTGCAACCCGATCTGCTCATCTATTTACATTCTCCCATCGAAAAACTACAGGAGAACATCCGAAAAAGAAACCGTTCTTACGAACAACAGATTCAAGACTCCTATCTTACAACGATCCAGGAAACATATACGCAATACATCCGGCAACATGAAATCAAGACCTTGTTTGTAGATGTTTCCAATGCCGACTTTACCGGCAATCCAATCCATGTTCAAACATTGGTAAAAGCGCTGGAACAGGATTATACTAATGGGCCGCACTACTTGTCCCTACCCTAGCATTTCTTTTTAATAAATGGTAGATTTGCCGGGTGAAGCAACCAACCGACAAAGATCCATTTGCAGCATTACGCATTACCGAGTTTCGAAATTTTTCCATTGCACGATTCCTGTTTATTATGGGCTTGCGTATGATGGGCACACTGGTTGGCTGGTGGGTTTATGAATTGACCAACGACCCGCTGGCACTGGGATTGATTGGCTTATCGGAAGTCATTCCTGCCGTTTCCATGTCGTTGTATGCAGGGCATGTTGTGGATCAAAACAACCGCCGAACCATGGTCCTGCGTAGTGTGGTTGCATACACCCTTTTGGTTTTGATCTTGTTTTTGATCTCCGGAGGCTTTTTTATGAAACCGGCATCAAATACTCCTTTGCTGACAGGAATCTATACTGTTATTTTCCTGACGGGCCTGGTGCGTGCGTTCAGTGGCCCCTCCTTTGGCGCCATCATTTCACAGATTGTTCCAACACCCAAATTAGCCAATGCCACCACCTGGACACAAAGCATCTGGCTCATGGCTTCGGTTACCGGTCACTCGCTGGCGGGTTTCATGATTGTGGGCTTTGGAATCAGC
This sequence comes from Chitinophagaceae bacterium, assembly GCA_947456025.1. Classification (GTDB taxonomy): domain Bacteria; phylum Bacteroidota; class Bacteroidia; order Chitinophagales; family Chitinophagaceae; genus Lacibacter. Next base: position 3,585 of record CANGQQ010000097.1, read on the forward strand.
GGAACTCTTTTTTTTATTGTCTTGCAACTCCTTTTAGCAGCGCTCATTTTCAATACGATTGGCAGCAAACCAACGCCGGTTCAGAACGATAAAAAAACATGGGATAGTGTGAAAGAAGGTATCCGGTTTGTATGGACGACCAAGGAAGTGCTGGGCGCATTGACACTGGATCTGTTTGCTGTTTTGTTTGGAGGAGCCGTGGCACTGGTGCCTGTTTTTGCCAAAGACATATTGCAAGTAGGCCCCATCGGCTTTGGCTGGCTGAATGCCGCTGCCGATTTCGGAGCGATTTTCTGTGTCATTTTGCTCACCGTTTTCCCTTTACAGAAAAAACAGGGAAAAGTTTTATTGTTTGCAGTGGGTGGATTTGGACTTTCCATCATCCTTTTTGGGGTTTCAAAACTGTTCTGGCTGTCTTTCATCGCCCTTTTTATCGGTGGGGCACTGGACGGCATCAGTATTGTAGTACGGGGCACCATTCTTCAGTTGAAAACTCCGGATGCCCTTCGCGGTCGGGTGATGAGTGTCAACAGCATGTTCATCAACTCCAGTAATGAACTCGGTCAATTCGAAAGTGGTGTTGCGGCCCGCATGTTGGGCGTAGTGCCATCCGTCGTTTTTGGCGGTTGCATTACATTGTTTGTCGTGATTCTTACCTGGTTCAAATCTCCCTCGTTAAGAAAGCTGGAATATTAAACGACGCAGGTTTAACATTCTATTCGGAATAAAATAGATCATCTAAACTCAAATCTGAAAATAAAAACTTGTCAAATCAATCAGAATCAGTATTTTCGGAGCAGCCTTAACAAGGAATTTTTGAAAAATAAATCAACCTTTGAATACGCTTGCCATTATTGTATAAACTGTGTTACACATGAACCGGAAAGCATTTCTTAAGTCTTCTGCATTTACTATGGGCGCATTGGCATTGGCCAACCAGCGTCTCTTTGCCGGAATTTTGCAAGAACCCACCTGGAAAATTGAAATGCTCACCGATTCGATCGGCATTTTCAATGAAGGGCACAAAGGAACGATTGCCTTTTACATCTACAAGGATGGCATCATTGTAGTAGATGCGCAAACCCCCGATACGTGTACACATTTCCTGGATGAAGTGAAAAAGAAAAGTACGGTACCGTTTGAATTACTCATCAACACACACCACCATGTTGACCATTCCGGTGGTAATATTTTGTTTAAAGGAAATGTAAAGCACATCATTGCGCACGAAAATTCGAAATACAATCAAATGCGTGTGGCAACGATCATGAAATCGGAAAAGAAAAATCTTTATCCCGACATGACCTTCAAAGAAAGCTGGTGCCAAAAATTCGGAAAGGAAAATATTTGTCTTTACCATTATGGTCCGGCGCATACCGATGGAGATGCGATTGTACATTTTGAATACGGTGATATCGTGCATCTGGGCGATCTGGTATGGAACCGAAAAGCTCCGGGCATTGATCGTTTTGCCGGGGCGAGCGTCAAAAACTGGATTCAATCTCTTGCCAAGATCTATTCCGATTTTGGAAAAAATACCCGCTTTATTTTTGGACACTCGCTGGATGGCTTTCATTCCGTTGGCGATCGTGAAGACCTGAAAGCCTTTTCCAATTATCTTTCGCACATGCTATTGTATGTAGAAACCCAAATTAAACGGGGCCGAACCAAAAAGGAAATCATGAAAGCCACCGGCTTATCAGGAACACCCGAATGGAAAGGTGAAGGTTTCACGAAAGCACTTTCTGCCGCTTATGATGAACTTACTTATGTAGAAGATATTGACTAATCAATCATTTTTCAATCCCTTTTTCATTCTTTCCCCCAGCGGTAGGTAGGAATCTGCACTCCTGCCAGATCCAAAACACGATCCACAACTGTAGCAGCAACGTCTTCCAGCGTTTTAGGTTTGCTGTAGAAAGAGGGTGTAGCCGGACAAATGATTCCCCCTGCCAATGTTATTGTTTCCATATTTCGGATGTGTACCAGATTGTATGGCGTTTCCCGAGCCACGCATATCAATTTCCGGCGTTCTTTTAAAATCACATCCGCCGCTCTTGTAATCAGGTCGTTGGAAACACCGCCGGCAATTCTACCCAAAGTACCCATCGAGCAGGGAATGATGATCATGGTTTGAAATTGTCCGGAACCGGAGGCAAAGGGTGCGTTAAAATTGGAAGGATCAAAGAGTTCAAAAGCCCCTTCTTCATACCATCTGTTTTCCAGTTCTGTATGCCACACTTCTTTTGCATTGGCCGTCATGATGACCGATAGTCTGTTCCACTGAGCTTTTGCCAGCAGCAATTTCTGCAGCAGGAGTTGTGCATAGATGGAACCGCTTGCGCCTGTTATTGCTACTACAATTTTATGATCCACAATTCGTTATTTTTGAAGTAAACAAAAATACGATGCAAAAAGTTGTGACTGTTTCATTCCTTGCAACAATCCTGTTTTTAGGAACCGGCTTTACTCAAATGAAAAAGAAAGCTGCTCTGAACTGGATCAGCTTTGAAGAAGCCGCGCAATTGCAACAGGAAAAACCACTTCCCATTTTGATTGATGTTTACACCCATTGGTGCGGCTGGTGTAAAGTGATGGATAAAAAAACCTATTCCAAGCCTGTGGTGATTGAATACCTCAATAAAAAATTTTATCTGATCAAGTTCAATGCCGAGACGAAAGAACCCATTACCTGGCGCGGAAAAACCTACACCTACAACCCCCAATACCGAACCCACGGATTGGCCGTAGCGCTTTTAAACGGAGAACTGGCCTACCCAACAACCGTCTTTATTCCGGATGCACAAAGTCAACCACAACCCGTTCCCGGTTTTTTGGAAACGCAGGAGCTGGAATTGATGGCGAAATATTTTGGCGAGGGACATTTCGGAAAAACAGCATTTGAATCCTACGCCAAGAAGTTTAGACCGGAATGGAAGTAAGGTAATGCGATCAAAGAGCTACTCTTCAAGCTAATCTCTAGCTTTTTATGATGGGAGTCCTTAAAATCAAAAGCTTTTTTGACCGTAATAAGCAGGGTTTTGTGGTGGTGCTTCAAGTCGAATTAAAGCTGTTTTTTTCAACAAATTCCTTAATCATCTACCTCCCTTACCCCAAGAAAAAATCTTTTTTAAAACAATAATATTTTTTTTGTTTAAAATTAATAGATAATTAACTTGTGCCTCCATTGAACAAACGTTCGCATTATTAAAAAATAAAACATCACACAATGAAAAAACAGTTCATTCAGTTTCTCGGAGTTTTGACTATTTCCGCTTTGCTTTATTCTTGTAAAGGAACAGAAGGCCCAGCCGGACCTGCGGGCCCTGCAGGACCTGCCGGTGCAGCCGGACCTGCCGGAAGTGCCAATGTTATTTACTCTGCATGGTTCAACATCAATACCCCTACGGCAGCAACTGCATGGAGAGATACTGCTGATTTAACCTTAGGTGGTGCCCGTTACGGAGTAAAAACTGCATCTGCCATCACTCAAACCATTCTGGATCAAGGTGTCATTCTAAGCTATGTAAAATGGGAATCAGGTGGTACTACCTTGATCGAACAACAATCTTTACCTTGGTCTGATTATTTAAGCCCCAACCAATTTGCGTTGAACTTTACACCCAAAGTTGGTAAGCTTTACTACTATTTGTATACCACAAACGGTGGAACCGGTGCATTTAATTCAAGTGCATTATCAACCATCAATTTCCGTTATGTCATCATCCCCGGTGGTGTAGCTGCAAGTCGTATCACCAGTGGTCCTGCGAAAGGCTATACTGTTACACAGTTAAGAGCTTTATCTTACAACCAGGCATTAGCACTCCTCAACATCCCTGCTGAAGGAAGCAACATCAAATAAGCTTTTCGATTTTCGATAAAAAACAGCCCCCAAAAAGGGCTGTTTTTTTATTTCTGATCCAGCAACCCTTCCATCACTTCAAACACGATCGGACAAAAAGTTGCATTCTTCAAGGTTAACTGCGGACGCTTCAGCAATACATCCTCATCGGTATAAGGGAACCTGCGGCAATCGGAAGGACGCACTTCATAAATGCTACATGCATTATCGCTCCCCAGAAAAGGACAGGGCTTGGTTTTCACCACATAATCGCCATCACTGTCGAGGTACAAGTAACGGTCAATCAACTCGCTTTCCCGCAGTTTCAACGTCTTACTGATGCGTTTGATATCGGGCGTTTTAAACCGGGGCGAATACTGCTTACAGCAATTGGCACATTGCAAACAATCGATTTTATCGGTTGCGGCCTCATGCAATTCCGGCAATTGTTTCAACACACGGTTTTTATCGGCCCGCTTTAAAAAAGAAGCATATTTTTTTTGATGCTCCAGGGCTTTCTTTTCCCATCCCTCTGCACCGGTTGGATTCTCTTTTTCTGCCATAGTGCAAAGAAACCAAAAGTTTTGATGAACCAAGCGGTTTCTAAACAGCCTTTCCGTTGCACAAGAACAGTAAGTCCACAGCCTTTCAACATTCACGAACGACTGTTTATGGAATCGGTTCGAATCGTACCTTTGCACCCGTTACAATCCAACCGAAAAAAACACAGTTCCTTTTCTTTTTTTAAAACCTAAATAACCCGCAGGGGTGCTTGATTTATGAATCTTTTTGAATTGCAACAAAACGAATTTTCCGGACGCCATATCGGCACGCTGGGTGAAGAACAGTCTATGTTGTCCACCATCGGATTTGGATCGCTGGAAGAACTGATCGATCAAACCGTACCGGCCTCCATCCGCATGCAGCAACCGTTGAAGGTGCCCGCTGCCATCAGCGAACAGGCTTTGTTGCAGGAATTGAAAGAAATATCCCTCAAGAATAAAGTGTACCGTTCGTATCTGGGACAGGGCTATTACAATACACTGACCCCGTCTGTCATTTTACGGAACATTTTTGAAAATCCGGGATGGTACACACAATACACGCCTTACCAGGCCGAAATTTCGCAAGGCCGTCTGGAAAGTTTGCTCAATTACCAAACGATGGTGTGCGATTTAACCGGACTACCCATCGCCAACGCATCCCTGCTTGACGAAGCTACAGCCGCTGCCGAAGCGATGAACCTCTTGTTTCACCATGTGAACAAAACCGACCTTGTTGAACGTCCGAAATTTTTCGTGGACAACGAAGTCTTCCCGCAAACCAAAGATTTGTTGCTCACCCGTGCGCAACCCATTGGCATCGAAATTGTTTTTGGCGACTACCAAA
>CANGQQ010000098.1 GCA_947456025.1 Chitinophagaceae bacterium
AAATAAGAAGTTTGTTTTAAATAAAAAAGTATATAAATATTGCCTGATTCAGCGTTAAATACCTGAGATTAACATCAAAAAAACAATCACTATGCAAGATAAAAAAATAATCAATCAAATAATTGAATTACAATATTTTGGAAGTATTGTTTTCTATTTAAATTTATATAAGGTGTCCTTTGCGGCATTTTTGACGGATTTGGACTATGAAAAGTCGTTGCATCCCAACCGGATGTGGCTGAGCGGCCCCAACGGACTGCTGCGTTTAACGGTTCCGTTGGTTGGCGGGAGGAATCGGAAGCAGCAATTGAGCGAGGTGCGTATTTCCTATTCCGAACCCTGGCAACGCATTCATTGGCGGTCGATTCATGATGCATACCGCAAGGCGCCCTGGTTTGAAAGTTATGCTCCCGAGTTGGAAACCCTGTATCAAAAGCAGGTCGGTTTTTTACAAGACTGGAACCGAATGACGATGGAATGGGCGTTCGGTAAGCTGAAAGTAAAATGCGACATTTTGTCTGAGTCTAAAAAATCAATGCCCGGGGTGCAACGTGCAGGAATGGAAACCGGACCGGATGGAACAACCGATTTTCGGGGGCCTGTGTACCATCAGGTTTTTGAAGACCGTTACGGCTTTGTTCCGAATCTGTGTATTTTGGATCTGTTGTTTTGCGAGGGTCCGGCCGCCAAATCCTATCTCGGTTTGTTGGAGGCGCATCGATCCGGGAACTGAAAAGGAGTCGTTTTTTGAAGCAGGTTGACCCACCTGTCCGGTAGCAAACGGCCGTACAACCCTTCAACTTTTCGTGACAATTACCTGCCCGTCACATCCAGGATCTACTGGAACGGAGCGAAGGATCTCCCGGATTGGAAACGACCTTTTCCGGTGCAGGTCTGCCGAACCTTACAATCCTCGTTCCCCGGTCAGGCTTAAAGTCTATTTGTAGCGACCTGGATTTTTATTAGAGAATGGGCGGTTGAAAACGAGTAGCAAACGGGCATCAGGCAGGTAGGTCTGTGGAGGAGGGGGGGAATTCTGGCACGGCGATGGATTTTAAAGTCTGGCCGGCATAAGAGGAGATCGTCCCGCTTTCGCCAAGGGATGCCGCCTGTCGGTTTACTCCATTCTGAATTCTTTCAAAACCGGAAGTGCTTTATTGTTAAAATCAAACAAAGCTTGATTTTCCCAGGGTGAAGCGTTCAATGATTGATTGCCTTTCCAGGAAATCAATTCGGCACCCCAATAACAAAAGCCCATTCCGTTTTTTACCTCTTGGGTAAGTTGTTTCATCCGGTTTATGAATCTTCGTTGTCCTTCGGGCGTTGCAGGATAATCCGGTAGAATCAGTTGGTCGCTTTGTCCAACAATATTATTGGTCCAGTCATTCCATCCCAGTGTAAAGGGGTACGCTGTTTCGGCAATGACGATTTTCTTTTGATAGGTATCACTCAATTGTTGCATGTTTGTTTTAAGCTCCATCAACGACTTCCCGTGCCAAATAGGATAGTAGGATAAGCCAATGATATCATAATCAATTGATTTGACCTGATTGAAGAACCAATCAGCGCCTTGTAATCCTGCAAAATGCAGAATGATTTTACAATGGGTTGAATTTTGTCTTACCGCCAAAGCGCCGGTCTTGATTAAATCAATAAAACCCTGGTTGTTGGTGTTGAGGTTGCCAAAAGGGTGCAGGAGTCCGGAGTTGATCTCATTGCCTATTTGTATAAAATCCGGACTTATTTGAGTGATTACAGTTGTTGTGTAGTTATAAACCGTTTCTTTGACGGCAGAAAAATTAAGCCCCTGCCACAGCACGGGTGTAAGCTGATTTCCGGGATCTGCCCAGGTATCGGAGTAATGGAGCGTTAGCCAGATTTTAAATCCTTTCGCCTTTAACGTTTCAGAAAATTGCTTTACTTCATCAAAGCCGGAATGTACGCCGGCGGGTTGCACCCAAAGCCTCAACCGAACCGTATTGATGCCATTTTCTTTAAGGATTTGCAGAAAGTCTTTCTGAAGCCCATCAAAATCATAGAAAGTTGGATTGGAAATGGATATTTCCGGATAGCTGGAAAGGTCAACTGCAGAAACGAATTCGGTGTTTCCGTTGGCTGGAATGCGCACCGTCCCGTTCTTCTTTTTACAGGATAGAACGATCAAAAGGCCGACGAATGCGATTAGAATTGTTTTTCTCATTTTTATATTCATCGAAACGGGTTGGTGTCGGGCACGCGAAATTCGGAACAAGTACGCTGTTATTCATCGCGCCTTCGTGCTGCTGCCGGGATCGATTTCAATCTTTAAAAGAAGAACAAGCTACGGTAAATTTCTGTAATTCCTCATTGCAGATCTTTTTCGGGCGCAGTTCGCCCGATCTGTTAAAGCCCCGTTTCTACGGAATGCAAAGAGTGCCGCTGCAACATTCCGGCGTTTATACTAACGAAGCCATCCTTCATTTACAGGGTTCGGGTATCAGGTCGGGAGTCCTGAGCAGGAGGGGGGCTGCCATAGAAAACGTTGCTGGGAAAAGTAAATTCTTGTGTCGTTAAATGATCCTGTATCGTTCTAGGATTGCTGCTAACCGCATGTAATACGCAGTAATTTAGTTGATTTTATAGGACGCTTTATTTTTAGCGCCATACTTTCTAACAAGTTTTTCTTTTACTGCAAATAAGAGATCGCGACTTGCCGTTGCAGAAGAAATTGTTTTAAAGTAGTTCATGTAGTCTTTTCGTGTAAACTCTTTAATTCCACTTGATTTAAAAAGACGAATTCTATCCGCGCTTGATATTGGCCCTGATCTTTCTTTTAGCAACTCATCTAATGAATCGCTTAACACTTTAAGCATGAATGCAAGCTCCACAACTTAATGAACCGCTATATACGAGGTCCGCTTGACCTGCCCTGACAAAGGAAGGGTACAGTGATCCCGCTACAGGGCGGGATAAATTATGCGAGGTGCACCCTGCTGGTTACAACCGGCAGGGCCATCTATTCGATGAGCCACTGGCTCATCTACCTCCCTAACCATCCATCCATGATTCCCTGTTTGATATCCGGATATGAATAAAGTAGATAAAAAGTTAAAATGATGACTAAAATCGTTTTCCAATGAGTTCTAATTAATGATTTTAGATCAGATAACAATGTTTGCATTTTGCTTTATTTTTTATTTTCCAATTTAAAATTCCCCCTTCATCACATCCACGCCAATTGAATACCCATAAACGCTCCCATTGGAAGCTTTGTAAATCCGGATTTTATTGCAGGCCATACCCAGGTTAATGGGTGACCAAGTAATACCTCCATCTTTGGTTTCGTAGCCCGTATTCATGGTACCTACAAAGCCGTGGTTTTCATCAATAAAACCAACGCCAAACGGACGCGCTGTGGCATCTTCCACCAAGTTGATTTCCTGCCAGGTATTTCCCCCGTCAGTAGTTTTCGCAATACGTTGTTGTTTTACGTTTGGATCGGGATTGTAGGATTGAATGGTAACGTAACCAATTTTTTCTGTTGGGAAAGAAGCTTTCCATGTGCCTTCAAATGGACGATTGGATTGATACACTTTTTTCCAGGTCTTTCCGCCATCACTCGTTTTTAAGATGAGGGCATTGGATTTTTCAATGTTCTCATCCGAAGCAGCACAAACGATTCCGTTGTACTTGTCAAACATTTTAATGTCAAACAACATTTTACAGTCCTTATTCATACTATTCGAGGTCCAAGTTAAGCCGCCATCGTGTGAGACCATCATATTTGCCGGACTTCCAACGCGTCCAACCCCGTAAATATGAATTTTATAATCCGTCTTTCCGTGATTGATGTATTGCTCTTTGACGATGTCTATCGCACACAATCCTTTCACGTAGGGTCCTGAATACGAAACGGGGTTCCATGTTTTTCCACCATCAGTTGTTCCATAGAGTGGAATGGTGTCCGTTACGTTAGGAAAATAGTCCGTACCAACAGTTCCTGCATAACCTCTTAAACGATCAACAAAGGCAATGCAACGGAAAAATGTTCCTTTCTTTTCCACTTGTTGTTCCCACGTTTCACCGCCATTTTTTGTATGGTAAATGCTTCCGTATCCATTGACATACCAACCTTCGTTTTCGTTGATGAATGCTATGTCGTCTTGTTTTCCCTGGTAGCGCTCTGTATTTAGTTTTTTCCAGCCTTTTTCGGGACGTTTGACCTCGTCCTTTTTGGATCGTATTTCATTGCTCCATTTCACTGCTGATAAACCTACCTCGTGGTTATATTCATTGAATAACTGTTGAATTTTCCCTTCTGCAAATTTAGTGTAAGCTTCTTGCATGGTTCCCGATTTAGCAAAGAAGTGATCCGTTGAAGGGTAGGTCATCAAGGTAGCATTTCCCGGATGGAAATAATTTACGGTATTTACGATTTGCTGATGATCAGCTCTTGAAAAGGCTTGAAAATCAGATTCTCCAAATTGCACGAACACTTTCGCTGTAGTATTTTTCCAGTTTTCTAAGTGAGGGTAATCTTGAATTTGGCGCCAATATTCAGCATTTCGGGAGTAAATTTTTCCTTTGCCGTCGTATTCCCAACTCGTTCGCAAAACACGATCTGCTTGGGGGTCTTTGGCAATGTCTTCTAGTTTTTCTTTTTTGACAAAAAACCGGTAATTCAAATCGTATTGCTCGATCACCGATTGCTCTACTTCTATGGGATTCATTCCTGCCAATGCATTTTGAACCCGATACATTTCAATTTGGTATTCAAACCAGGATTTAGCAGTCGTGCCATACACCACAACTCCAGCCACTTGATGTTTAGCGCTAATGGCAGGAGCAATAATTCCACCCATGGAATGTCCAACAATGATGATTTGGTTGGTATCTACATAGGGGAGTGACTTCAATTTTTTCAAACCCACTTCAAAATTTTCAATCTCATCCATCAAATCGCACGACTCACAGGGCGGTGTATTTTTGCTATCACCCAAACCACTTTTTTCGATTCGAAGGGTTACATATCCGGCATCCACATAAGCATCCACAATGCGTTTATATGGATGATCTTTGGTCAATTCATCAATGCTGCTGCAGGTATAACCCGGAATGAACAGCATAGCAGGCATTTTATTTTCTTTGAAGGGTTTGTTGATGATAACGCGCAGTTGTCCGCCTTTGTAATGGGCTTGATCGTAAATAACGGTAGCATTATCATCTGTTTCGTATGGACGAGCAATGACTTTTGCTTTTAGCGTGATTTTCATTTTTCCACGAAGCACTGAAAGCTGAATTTCTTTGCCCGGTTCGTAGTTTAAAAATTGTTTAATGAATTCGTCGGCAGATTGAAATCCTTTTTCACCGATTTTAAGAATGAGGTCATTTTCTTGAAGTTTCAATTCAACGCTTGTTCCCCTAACGACTTGGACAACTTTACAGCCAGTATTGCCATTTTCAGAAACATATTCAATTCGGGCACCCAATAGCGGTTTTCGCTGAAGTTGAGCCAATGAATGGAGTGAGATAGACGCAAAAAACAGAAGGAAAATCAGGCGCAGCATAATAACAATTTGCAAACAAAGGAAATGTGTTTGATTAGAATTAGATTGTCAAAAATTGCTATTTTTTGATCGAGCCCGGCGTTTGCCCGTATTGTTGTTTAAATGCTTTGGAAAAAGTGGGAACATCTGCAAAACCATATCGAATTGCAGTGAATAGAATTTCATTTCCGCTCAATAAGTCCAATTTAGCGAATTCCAATCGTTTTCGCTTTTGGTATTGATACGGAGCAATTCCGAAAGCAGACTTAAACACGCGAATGAAATGGTATTTTGAAATCCCTGTTTGAAGTGCCATTTTTTCCAAGGACAGATTCTCGGTGATATGGTCATCGATGAGCGATTTCGCTTGAAGTACCGCACGGAAAACTTCTTCATTCGTAACGTTCTTTTTGAAATCGAGTTTAGATAAATGGTCAAAAATAAAACGTTGATCCGTGATGATAGATTCCGCAAGGCTGTAAAACAACTCGTGCTGCTGAAAATCATTGGTAAATGTTCCCGTTTTTATCTTTTGATTGATCTCGTTCAGTGAATACCCCAAACTGGTGTTCTTAACATTGTACCGATTGACAAAAAACTGATCTGAGAGTAAAAATTCCTTTAATTCCGAACCATTGACATCATGAAATTCAGCTACTTCAGAAATAATCTCAGATGAAATATCAATACAAAGACCTTGGACAATTTCCTTGTGATCAATTTGCACATGGGATTTGGTAAACTCATTTCCGATAATATATTCACCGGCATTCACCCTGTATTTTTTGTCGTTTGCGTAATAGATTTCTTCACCGGATGCAACGTATTTTACTCCCAAACCAGTGAACGGGCATTCCGTCTCCAACTTTTTAAAGTTCGAAAAGCGAATGGAGTTTTTTTCGTTGTCGGTGTATTTGGTTTGATTCATAACCTTGTCATCGTGAGGTTGTGGCTAACGCTTGCACGCTGTTAGCGGTATGTACATTTAGCCATCTATGTTAAATTTATCAATGTTAAATTCTAAGGTGTAATCATCATCTAGCTTATTAAAATCTTGTAATTCCAATTTCAGTGTCTGATAAAACTTCAGATCCGGATTAATTCCTAATGTGAATGTTTCGTTTTTTATTAATTTGTTCAATTGAAAAATTGGTTGTACTTGGTATGGGTCGACCAGTAAATGTATTGGAAATTGATTTTTTATTTCATTGATGAAGCGTTGTTGTGGGTCATCAAAAACAACATAGTTCAACTCAGCGGTTAGTTTAACCTTTGAAATGAAATTAGTCCATTCGTTTTCAAAATTCTTTTGGGATGTTACGAAAACACTATGAATCAGTAAATAACTCTCTTCAGAATTCAATTTGAATTCTATTTCAGGAATTTCTTTATTTAGCTTTATCTGTTCCAATCTGATATCGTGTTTTTATTGTATTACCGATAACGTTTTGCGGCTTAGCGAAGGTGGCGATTTTCACCACAAATGTTGATGCGGAGAACCCAACTTTGATTAACCACAAATGTTTCTATTCGCACAGTTCGCCCAGTAACGCAAAATGTTAGTGGCTGATATTTAAAGTTGCTTAGTCCTTATTAATAAATGTATTGTAAGTCGCTATTATTCCTAAATTATTTAATACATCTGAAGTGAAATTAGATGTTATATCATTCTCTGTAACTAAACTGAAATTTAAATTAACGTCTTTAAATCTGCGAAATTTAGTTTTACTCGCATGAGTTATTAAGCCCTCTGTCAAATCATCATATGTTGAAAGCAATTGAATATTTTCTTCACATTTATTTCTAACTGAACATGGGCCAATAAATCTATCAAGTTGATATTTTCGATTGAGTATATTTATTAATTTCCTTTCGAATGAATTTCCAGGATTAGAAAACTGATAATTAATCCTATCACATAATGTTCTAAATTTTTCTATTAAACCTCTTGACTCCTCATTCGATATTAATATTTCCAGCGTATTAATATCAAATGGACATGCCCATTTATTTTCTACTAATTTATCGATAAGAAGTTTCTCCATTTTTTCTTTATTTGCCACTAACTCGTTTATCCCCGAAACTCTAAACGTTTACGTTTCGGTAATCCGCCTAATTTCAGAAGGCTTACCGCAACTGTCGTTAAGTTCAGTTTCGTTTTTTTGTTCATTTATTAAGATTTGATTTAGCAAAAAAATGAGTTCTTATACCTGGCGCTCCGATGTTTACAGGCTTGTCGCCAGACGGGGTGGAGTAGTGGATGTTTATGCATTCATACAGGTTGCTCATGTGGGTGTTTCCGGTCAGCCTTTGGTATTCTTGCTGTGCCGGAATTTGACAAATTAATGATTTTTTGCTTTCCATACTTGTGCTTCTTTTTCAAACATCCAGATATGCGCATTCTGCCGCTGCCCACGAATCGTCAACCCGGTGCTTATACTCCGTGGTTATTGTAAGGCCCCAAAAAAGAACCCCGCCGTAAAGGCAGGGTTCTTTCGTATTGGTTCGTTGGATGCAAGAGCATCAAACACTCCTATTATTTGTAAACAGCAACAGTTGAAGTTGTAGCGCTTGTTTGCTGCACTTGCTTCACTTGTTGTACGGGTTTTTGAGGCGCCGTATGTTTTCCATGTCCGGCATCGGTATGGAAAACCTGTGCAAGGGTAGGTGCAATAACCAGTGAAACAATGCTCATCAGTTTGATGAGGATGTTCATAGAAGGTCCTGAAGTATCTTTAAACGGATCACCTACGGTATCACCGGTAACAGACGCTTTATGCGGTTCCGATTTTTTGTAGAAGATTTCTCCGTTGATTTCCACGCCTTTTTCAAAGCTTTTCTTGGCATTATCCCAGGCACCGCCTGCATTGTTCTGGAACATACCCATTAACACACCGCTTACGGTAGCGCCGGCCAGGAATCCACCCAAGGCTTCGGGTCCAAATAAGAAACCGATTAAAATGGGAGATACAATGGCAATGGCACCGGGTAACAACATTTTTTTGATGGACGCATCGGTTGAAATAGCCACGCATTTATCATATTCAGGCGTACCTGTACCTTCCATGATACCGGGAATGGTACGGAACTGACGACGGACTTCTTCCACCATGCTCATGGCAGCTTCACCAACAGCACGAATGGCTAAAGATGAAAACAGGAAGGGGATCATGGCTCCTACAAACAGGGCCGATAATACATCCGCTTTATAGATATCGATTCCGCTGATGCCTGCAACACCCA
>CANGQQ010000099.1 GCA_947456025.1 Chitinophagaceae bacterium
ATCCTTTTTGGATGCCTTAGGGGAAGTAGGTGGAATTGAACCCGGCGGAGATTTAAAAAAGATTTTATTGTTTCGTGAGCAAAATGGGAAAAGGGAAGTGCATGAAATTGATTTAACCAATGGGTCAATCTTTAATTCACCTTTCTATTATTTACGTCAAAACGATGTGGTTTACGTAAGTCCGACCAAGCGTCAAATTAAGAATACAGATCCAGCTACTGCAAGAACGATGCAGTTTGCAGGTCTTGGCCTTGCGATGCTAAATTTAATTGTTATACTAACTAGAGCCTTTTAATAATGAGTCAAATCAATACAGAGCAGCAAACCCTGGTCGAATCGAATGAGAAGATGATGACGTTTAAAGAAATCCTCTTTAAATACATCTCCAATCTTCCCTTATTCTTCTTTTCATTGGGTGTGGCATTAATTATAGCCTGGGCCTATTTAAGATGGGCAACTCCGGTGTATAGTGTAACGTCAAGTATGATTATCAAACCGGAGGGAGTTCAAAATTCCAAAACCAATGAAAAATTCAGTTCGCTTTTCAGTCCCATTGAAAAGGTCAATATGGAAGATGAAATCGAACTCATGCGGTCAAAGGAATTTGTATCGCGAGTCGTAGATTCTTTGAAAACCAATAACATCTACATTGAACATGGAAAAATCAGGAGCAGTGAAATTTATGACTATGCGCCGTTTAAGATTGAAGTTGTAAAGATTGCCGATAGTGCCGGCTCTTATGCATTTAATATCCAGATCTTATCCGATAAAACGTTTTTGTTGAACAAAGAAACCAAGCCGCGTTCGTTCTTTAGTAACATCGAAACGGATGGTTCTGTTTTCAGGATTTTTCCTTCGGGAATCAATAGTATAAATGATGCCGGCAGAAGATTCACATTTAAATGGATTCCTGTTCGAAGCGCTGCTGCTGAAATTTCTTCCGACTTAACCATAACGCAAAAAAGTCGTCTTTCCAATGTGTTGTTATTTACGTTAAAAACCATGCATCCTGCTAAGGGCGTTGATGTCTTAAACTGTCTGATGAAGGAGTATGGGACTTACAATGTGACCGACAAAGGACGTATTTCAAGCAATTCCTTAAAGTTTATCAACGAGCGTTTGAATAAACTTGAAAAAGAACTGGGTTTCATTGAGGGCGATTTACAGGATTTTAAGAAGAAGAATCAGTATCTGGATATGGCGCAGCAGTCGGAAAACTATTTCGAAAAGATGAATGTAACCGAGGATGAATTAAGGAGGCAGGAAGTACAGATTAAAATTCTTGACTTGTTGCATGATTATATCAAAGACAAAAAGAATGCATTCAATTTAACGCCCACCAATCTGGGTATTGAGGATCCAACACTTACATTCCTAGTTTCCGAATACAATCGGTTGATTGTAAAACGTGAAAATGAATTGCAATTCAACAAGCCTAGTAGCCCGATTATCAAGGAATTGGAATTGAATCTGGAAAATGCCCGTAGCGCAATGCTGGAAAACCTGAAAACCATCCGAAAGTCTTATGAAGTGACAAGAGATGAATTGAGTAAAAGGAATCTGGCTGTTCGTTCAGAAATATTTGGATTGCCTGAAAAGGAAAGTCAGATCCGCGAGATGAAACGTCAGCAAATCATTAAAAATGAACTCTTTACTTTTTTGCTGCAGAAACGCGAAGAAACCGGTATCCAACTTGCATCTACTATTTCAAATTCAAAAATATTTTCACAGGCAGAAGGAAGTTTCAGTCCCGTTGAGCCCAAGCAAAAAAGCGCTTACCTGTTGGCTTTGTTTTTTGGAATTCTTGTACCGGTTATCATCATCCTTATTCGGGATATCATGAACGATAAGGTCACTACAAAAACGGATATTACTAAAATTACCCGATTGCCTGTTGTTGGGGAGTTGGGTCATAATGACAAAGATGTTACACTGGTAGTGGTCAAAAACAGCAGAACCATTCTGGCAGAGCAGTTTCGGATTATCCGTTCGAATTTGCAATTTTTACTCAAACGTGAACGAACACCTGTACTTTTAATTACGTCATCGTTCAGTGGCGAAGGAAAATCGTTTGTTGCGACGAATTTGGCGGCATCCATCGCATTAACCGGGAAAAAAACGGTGTTGCTGGAATTTGATCTTCGAAAGCCAAAAGTTCTTACGGGTCTTGGGTTGCCTCGTACAACCGGGATTACACACTTTATTTATGGCAAGGTGGAACTTGAGAATTTACCGGTTAAAGTTCCTGAAACCGATAATCTTTATGTTATTGGATGCGGACCTACTCCACCCAATCCTTCTGAAATGCTGCTTGATCCGAAAATGAAAGACTTGTTTGAATTTCTTCGGGATAATTTTGATGTTGTCATTTTAGATACCGCTCCGGTTGGCTTAGTCAGTGACTCATTGACACTCGCAAATTTTGCTGATGCTTCATTATTCCTTGTTCGTCAACGGTACACCTATAAAAAGCAATTGGTGATGCTCGATGAGTTGTATCAAAATAAAAAGTTCCCTTCTCCTTCAATTGTGGTTAATGACATCAATGTAGAGGGGTATCATAGTTATTATGGTTACGGAGGCTATGGTTACGGATACGGCTATGGGTATGGATACGGCTATGGTTATTATGATGTTGATGCCGGGAAGAAAAAATGGTACGTTCAAATTCTTAAACTGATCGGACTTAAATAAACTATGTGCCGAATAGCCGGTCTATACAATCCTGGTGAAAAAAATCTGGAACGTTGTGTTTCCCAAATGCGCGATGCGATGAAGCATGGCGGTCCGGATGATGCAGGGATTTATGTTCATCCGGAACTTTCTTTGGCATTGGGTCACCGCAGACTTTCATTGATTGATTTGACTTCAACGGGGCATCAACCCATGGAGGATCCCAATACAGGAAATATCATCATTTTTAATGGAGAAATTTACAATTATAAGGAACTACGTTCAACACTTCGACATTATGGCTATTCGTTTCATTCTGAAAGCGATACCGAAGTCATTCTTAAGGCCTATGCACATTGGGGAATAGAGGCACTTGAATTTTTAAATGGCATGTTTGCGTTTGCACTTTGGTCTGCAAAAGAGCAGCAGTTGATTTTGGCCCGTGATCATGCCGGTATTAAACCATTGTATTATTATCTTGATCAGAACTGTCTTTACTTCGCATCTGAGATAAGAGCTTTTCATCATTCGGGTAAATCCTTTAGCGAAAATGAACAATGGAAATCTGCTTTTTTGGCTTTTGGTCATCTCCCTGAGCCGGTAACAACCTTAAAAAATGTAATACCCTTGGAGAAGGGAACGGCTTTAATTATAGAGATTCCTTCTCTGAAGCATAAGGTACATCGCTATTTTGAATGGAAATTCTCCGATCAACTTAAAACAGAGGCTGATGCGCTGTCATTAATACGGGACACATTGAATGAGAGTGTAAAAAGGCATATGATTTCGGATGCGCCTATCGGCTTGTTTTTAAGTGGTGGAATCGACTCCAGCTTATTGACTTTGATTGCTGCGAAGGACCGGCCGGATAATCTTCATACACTTTCCATCGTGTTTAATGAGAAGAAATATTCGGAAGAGTATTATCAAAATTTAATCATTCAAAAAACAAATGCAAAGCATCAGTCTTTTTTAGTCACAAAAGATGTTTTTAATGCACAAATTGATGATGCATTACTGGCTATGGATCAACCGTCCATTGATGGCATCAACACTTATTTTATTTCAAGGTTTGCCCGGCAATACGGATTGAAAGCAGTGTTATCGGGTTTGGGTGCTGATGAATTGTTTGGCGGATACCCTTCCTTTTTTCACCACAAAAAGGCCCGGTTTTTCAAGAAACTACCTTCTTCCATATTAAAGCCGTTACAGTATTTGCCGAACCATCGGTTGAGAAAGTTATCTTATGCGGGTACTGCAAATGCGGCATCAGAATACCTTATGTACAGGGGCATCTTTTCAGCAGTAGCTATTGCAGAACTGCTGGATGTAACTGAAAAAAATGTCCAAGAGAACTTAAGTGAGATCAGTACACATTATCCGATCGGGGATTTGCAAAATGGCAACAGGGTCAGCTGGATTGAAACAAATTTTTACATGCAAAATCAATTGTTGAAAGATTCGGATTCAATGAGCATGTGGCATGGATTGGAGATCAGGGTTCCGTTTTTGGATAAAGAAGTGATGCTGATGGCGGGATTGATTGATGAGCATTTGAAATTTCAAAAGACACGCCCTAAATATCTTTTGGTAAAATCCTATGAGGATATACTTCCGGAAGAAATATGGAACAGGAAAAAGCAAGGGTTTGCATTCCCGTTTGAAGGTTGGTTGAATGAAAATACATTCACCAAGCCGTCTACTTCCGATGAACAAAAATTATATGATTCTTTTAAGTCGGGTAAGCTTTTATGGAGTCATTATTGGTGCGGCTTATTAATGAATCGTTTTGCTGGTCGATGAGAACGAACAAAAAGATCCGGTTTATTGCATTGACGATTTTTTCACAGCAAGGTGGAATTGAAAAATTTAATCGTGCCTTTATACACGCCGGTGCCGGGGTGCTGCAACAAGAACCGTTTCGTTTTATTGCGTCTGCTATGTATGATCATGCTCACGAGGTAGATCAACGATACATCAGCAACGATTTGTTTCAACCCGGCAATTCAAAAAAAATTGGATTCGTCTTAAAAAACATCATACAAGGGTTGCGTTCTGATTATGTTGTTCTCGGGCATCTTAACCTGGCTTTAATAGGCTATGTGATCAAATTGCTCTCGCCCAAAACCCGGGTTTGGCTTATTTGTCATGGTATTGAAGTGTTTGAGCCCGTAAGTGGAATCAAACGAAAAATTCTCCAGATGGCTGATCGTATTCTTGCAGTGAGTACGCATACAAAAAATCAACTGATCAACAAACAAGGTCTTTCATCATCAAAGATTCATGTTTTCCCTAATACCATTGATCCATTTTTTCAATTCCCTGAAAAATTTGAGAAGCCGGCTTATCTGAAGGAGCGTTACGGAATTCAACCCGGTCAAAAAGTGTTGTACACACTTACACGACTCAATGGCAAGGAGGGGTACAAGGGGTATGATACCGTTATTGAAGTTTTGGGAGCGCTGAAACAAGAAGGTGTTTTACTGAAATATATCATAGCAGGAAAATCAGATCCGCAAGAAGAGCAACGTGTGAAGCAACTTATAGCAAAATGGAATCTTGAGGAGTCTGTCTTGTTAACCGGATTTTTACCGGATACGGAATTAACAGATCATTTTTTACTGGCTGATTTGTTTGTGATGCCCAGTAAAGGAGAGGGCTTTGGAATTGTGTTCATAGAAGCAATGGCTTGTGGTTTACCTGTTTTGGCAGGAAATAAAGACGGAAGCACCGAGGCGTTGCAGTTTGGTCAACTGGGAACACTGGTGGATCCGGATAATAAAGAAAAGATCCTATTAAGTATAAAAGAACTCCTGGGCGCTCCAAAGGATGCACAACAAATACAAGCGCAGATGCTGCAATTTTTTTCATTTGAAACATTTCAAAGACGAACAGCTTCTTTATTTATGGACATGCATTTAGAGCATTCCACTTTGGGCGTCTTGAATAGAAACCAAGCAAAGAATCAAACTTCATACACAAAAAAATGAATTCATCTACCGTACAAGAGGAATTGTGGGACATTGAAATTGAGCCTCATAGTTCATTATTCAAATTGAACCTTCAGGATGTATGGCGCTACCGTGATCTCTTATGGCTATTGGTAAAAAGAGATTTTGTCAGTTTTTACAAACAGACTGTTCTCGGTCCGCTGTGGTTTTTTTTACAACCATTGTTTACAACAATCATCTTTACATTTATTTTCAGCAATCTTGCCGGAATCAGTACAGATGGTTTACCTCAGCCCTTATTCTACATGGCAGGCATAACGGCCTGGAATTATTTTGCGGATTGTTTAACCAAAACTTCTACTGTTTTTAAAGACAATGCAAGCATTTTTGGAAAAGTATATTTCCCACGCCTGATCATGCCTTTCAGTATTGTTGTTTCCAATCTGGTCAAATTTGGCGTGCAAATGATTTTGTTTTTCATCCTGTTGATTTACTATAGTTCTACAGGAGGGAATGTTCACGTAAATGCATATGCTTTATTGTTCCCTGTATTAGTCTTGGAAATGGCCTTGTTGGGTCTTGGGGCAGGAATGATTATTTCTGCATTAACATCTAAATACAGAGATCTGGCTTTTCTTATAACATTTGGGGTTCAGCTATTAATGTATGCTACAACCGTCGCTTACCCGCTTTCTGCTGCACCTGAACGGTTTTATGCTGTAATCGCCTACAATCCAATGACACCGATCATTGAAACTTTCAGATATGGTTTTCTTGGTCAAGGATCATTTTCTTTTCTGTCGTTGAGCATGAGTTTTGTTTTTACTCTCCTTGTGGCAGCATTTGGAATCATCATCTTTAATAAAGTAGAGCGAGGATTTGTTGATACGGTATAATGGCTGAAGTAGCTTCAATTCAAAAAAAAATAGAATGTCTGTTGCAATAAAAATTGAGAATTTATCAAAAGCCTACCAACTGGGTGAAATTGGCACAGGAACACTTGCGTGGGATTTGGAGCGCTGGTTTGCACGTGTTAGAGGCAAGGAAGATCCCTTTCTGAAAATTGGCGAGGCCAATGATCGTACGGTTAAGGGGGGTAGTAATATTGTATGGAGTTTAAAGGATATTGATTTCAGTATCAATCAGGGTGATGCTGTAGGAATCATTGGACGAAACGGGGCAGGAAAAAGTACCTTGCTAAAGATATTAAGTAGGGTGACAACACCAACGACGGGAAAGATAAAAGTCAAAGGGCGTATAGCCAGTTTGTTGGAAGTGGGTACCGGATTTCATCCCGAATTAACCGGGAGAGAAAACATTTATTTGAATGGCGCAATATTAGGTATGCGCAAAATGGAAATTACAAGAAAGTTTGATGAGATCGTAAGTTTTGCAGGTGTAGAACGTTACATTGATACGCCGGTAAAGCGATACAGCAGTGGAATGTATGTGCGACTTGCCTTTGCCGTGGCCGCACATTTGGATTGTGAGATCTTAATTGTAGATGAAGTTTTGGCTGTGGGTGATGCCGAGTTTCAGAAAAGTTGTTTGGGCAAGATGGAAGATGTAAGTAAAAACAACGGACGCACCGTTCTCTTCGTAAGTCATAATATGGGATCGATCGCTTCCTTGTGCGAAAAGGGAATTTTACTTTCGAAGGGCCGGATTGAAAAGTCCGGTTCATCTGCTGAAGTGATTTCGACCTATCTAAAAGCACATCAGGTAGGGAATCAAGGAGATTTAATCAATCGACTCGATCGCAGCGGTACTCAATCCCATAAATTTTCAGACATTTTGTTTTTTGATCATTTGGGAAATCCGGTTCAACAAGTCATTTCCGGGACGGAAACAAGTATTAACTTTTTTTATCAGGGAAACACAGCACTGGATCGGCCTCAGTTGAAATTTACAATTTACAATCGTACAGGTCAGCCTCTTTCTCATTTCGATTCTAATTTAACAGTCACGCCATTGTCTCCGCTTCCAAATAGCGGCATCATCCGGTGTGCGTTTAATAAATTTCCTTTGTCATCGGGATTTTATACTATTAATGTCGTTCTTGTTAATGATGGTGTCGTTATTGATTATCTGATTGGGGCTATTAATTTTAATGTTTTATCCGGTAATTTTTTCCAAAGCGGTAAGGATGTAACTGTAATGGAAGATATTTCTTTACATGATCATAATTGGTCAGTCATTAAATAGTAACTAGAATGATTCAAGCTTTAATTAAAAAGATAACCAATAAGTTTACCGACGCTGTTAAGCAAACGCAGGATCCTATTCAATATACCGACCCTGTACAGGAAAAAATATTAACCCAATTGTACAGAACAAAAATAGAAACAGGCGCTCCACTTCCCGATTTGAAGGAAGTAGGATGGAAACATTATTCTCAAACAGACGAAGATGGTATTTTACATTATCTCTTTTCAGTTCTCGGCACTACAAATAAAAAAATCGGTAGAAATTTGTGCCGGAAATGCGAAGGAGTGTAATACAATCAATTTAATTGCAAATCATTTTTGGTGCGGGTTGTTGATTGACGGGAATCCCAATAATGTAAAAGAAGGGAAGAATTGGCTGGGCATCTATCCAAAGACCTACGTATATCCACCGGAATACATTTGTAAATGGATCACACGTGATAATATCAATCAGTTAATTGAGGAAAAGGGCTTTAAAGGAGAAGTTGATTTATTATCGATCGATATTGATGGTGTAGATTATTGGTTATGGGAAGCGATTGATTGCATCTCCCCTCGTGTAGTTGTGGCGGAATATCAACAACACTTAGGGCCGGATCGATCCTGGACGGTCCCTTATAAAGAAGACTTTTCAGCCTGGGATCATCCAACGGAGGGGTGGTTGCCGAATTATGCAGGAGCATCTTTGGCGGCCCTCACAAAACTGGCAAATAAAAAAGGCTATAAATTAGTTGGGTGTAATTCGCTTTGTTTTAATGCGTTCTTTGTTCGTAGAGATTTAGAAAAAAGTGAATTGCTGAAAGAAGTAGAAGTTAAGGATTGTTTTTACCATGAGCGCGCTAAATGGAGTATGCAAAAACGCTTTGCTTCAATTTCAAAAATGGAGTGGGTTGAAATTTAA
>CANGQQ010000100.1 GCA_947456025.1 Chitinophagaceae bacterium
AGGTTTTGTAGTTTTAGTGATGAAGCTGTATCGGTTGGCTTTTTTACTACTTTACTACTTTGATTCCTGTTCCAATCCATCATCCAATAAAGACGTAGCTCCGGAAGAAAATTGGTTCAAGACAGATACGATCCTGCTTTGGAATTGTGACGCTGCAGCAGAAACTAAATTCCGGATTTACCAGCCACAGGATTCGCTCACGATTCCGGAACCCATCATCAACGGGATTAATCAAGTGTGGCCGGAAGTACATTTGCAATACGATTCCATACAACATGATACTTTACTGGTGCAAGTGGCTAACAGCAACTGGCTGACGGGTCTTTCGGGAAGCAATGGAGCGGAACAATACGTAAGCTTTGCTGCACTAAATTTACTGGAAGTAAAAGGCATTCATTATGTACGATTTCAGTTTCCGGAAGGATCGCATGCCGGTCCGGGTGTGTGGAGTTTAATGGATTTTAATGACTGGAAAACCATAACCAAACCGTAAAGAAGTAGTTAAAATCAAAGACGCTCCGTAGTTCGGTATCGCTTTTGATTTGCAATCATAAAGAATCAGATATGTTTAAACCTCTACGTTTTACTTTACCAATATACTTGACTGAAGTTGCTGCCTTACTTAAACTATATTTCCTGCGCGCAGGATCTTTTCACTTTAAAAGATACATCGCACTCTTCTTTTTGTTCTCGTTATTATTTTCCTGCAGCGGTAGTCGAAAATCAAATCAGTACAAAGAAAAAGATTTGCAGATGCTTGTGAAACGACTCAACAAACGGGGTACGGATGCGCAGGTGATTGAAGATATCAAAACCGTTTATCTCCAGCGCTCTACACAATCTTTGCAACGTATAGATCAATATCAGCACGGCGAAGCGCCTTTTAAATGGGATCAGATCCTTCTGGAGACGGAATACTTGCAGCGTATGTATGAAATTATTCAACAGAATTCCTATGCTTTTCAAACAGTGCAGCCCATCAATTACCGTTATCAACTTCTGGATCTGACCGATTCCGCTGCTGCATCTTATTACAATTATGCATTGGAAGCCTTTCAAGAGGATGGGCGCAATCATAAACGTATTGCCTATGAATCGTTTCAAAAATGCTTATCATTTCAACGTAATTATAAAGACGCATTTCAAAAAATGCGTGCTGCTTTTGATTCGGCGATGGTGCATGTACTGATCAATAAAATGCAGTTTGAGGATTTTCGTTATATGTTTTGGATGGGTTCTGCCTTCAGGAACCGTCCTGTTTTTTCAGTTGATCAGATGGTCAGTAAACTGGAAGGAAACGGAAGTCAAACAGTGCCTGCGCAGTTTTATTCTGAGTCCAACCTATTGGCCGAAAACCGTTCTCCCGATCATGTTGTAGATATGATCTGGCGCAATGTACAATTCAATAACGGAAACTATCAAACGAGATCTTACGAACGTAGCAAACAAATTGAAATTGGCAGAGATACAGCGAATCGTCCCGTTTATCAAACGGTTTATGCAAATCTTACGGTTCTCGAATCTGCATTAAAAGCTACAAGCGAGTTTCACATACTTGTAACGGATGCCGTCAATCGAAGAATGATAAAAAGCTTTAAACTTCCTGCTCAATATCAATATTCGTTTGAGTTTGCTACTTATACGGGTGATAAACGTGCTTTGCAAACCTCCGACTGGACACTGGTGAATCGAAGGGGAACAGAGCGGCTTCCTACAAGGGAAGAGGCTATGGAACGAATGATGGAGAACGTTTATCAGGAAACGGTTTCCTCCATCCGGAATGCCGTTAACTGGTAAGTTTAACGTAACAATTGGTAAGCAATAAAACTGAGCAGATATGCCAGTCCGGTCATGTACAGTAGCTGAATGATGGGCCACTTCCATCCTTGTGTTTCTCGCTTCACAACCGCCAACGTACTCATACATTGCATGGCCAGTACATAAAACAACATCAACGAAATGCCGGAAGCAAGCGTGTACACTTTTGTACCGTCTGATCGCACAGCGCTGTGCATCTTTTGACGCAGCGTTTGAACGTTTTCGTTTTCATTATCAACGGAATACAATGTCGCCATTGTTCCTACAAATACTTCGCGTGCTGCAAAAGATGTGATTAACGCAATTCCGATTTTCCAATCGTATCCCAGCGGCGCAATGATTGGTTCTAAATATTTACCCATTACTCCTGCATAAGAATGTTCCAGAAGCGCCGACTGTTTTTCTTTTTCCAGTACTGATTTTCTTTCGGGATGCAGTTTTAGTTGCTGTTCGTAATGCTCGCTTACTGTTGTTCTTCGATCACCCGGTCCGTAAGCACTCAACAACCAAAGCAAGATGCTGATGATCATGATGATTTTTCCTGCATCGGTCACAAACACCTTGGCTTTTTCCACCATCGTGAAAAATACATTTTTCCAACGCGGCGAACGGTAGAGCGGTAATTCAAGAATAAAAAAGCTTTTTTCTTTTAACTGTATAAAGCCTCTGGCTACAAAGGAAACCGCCAGGGCCATTAATACGCCAAAAACATACAGTCCCATCATAACCAATCCCTGTAAACTTAATACACCCAAAAAGTATGTGTTGGGAATAACCAGTCCAATTAAAATTGTATATACCGGTAGTCGGGCACTGCAACTCATTAATGGTGTTACCAGAATTGTAAGCAAACGCTCTTTGTGATTTTCAATGTTGCGTACACTCATGATTGCAGGAACAGCACAGGCAAAGCCGCTGATCATAGGCATAACACTTTTCCCGTTCAATCCTACTTTACGCATGATTTTATCTGTAAGGAAGCTGATACGTGCCATATACCCCGTTTCCTCTAGAATGGTAATGAGCCCAAATAAAATCATGATTTGCGGTATAAATACCACGATGCCGCCGATCCCGGAAAGGATTCCGTTGATGAACAAATCGCTCCAACTGCTTTGCGGCAACAAATGCTGAAACCAGGTTTGTAGCGAAGCAAAAAGATGTTCAATAAAGTCCATGGGATATTGTGCGATCCAAAACACACTTTGGAACAGGAAGAACAATACGGTTAACAAAATGATGTAACCACCCGTCCGGTGCAGTAAAACATGATCCAGCCGTTCAGCCAAAATCTTGTCTTCTTTCAAACTTCGTTCTGTAACGGC
Source organism: Chitinophagaceae bacterium (assembly GCA_947456025.1). GTDB lineage: Bacteria > Bacteroidota > Bacteroidia > Chitinophagales > Chitinophagaceae > Lacibacter. The sequence continues at coordinate 3,144 of CANGQQ010000100.1, forward strand.
TGTTTCTATAATCTTCCTTATTCGATGATAGCGGTTCGTAATTTCATCGGCTTGTATGCGGGTTGGGTTAAAGCCATATTGTTTACCGATCGATTCAATCTGTTCCCGTGTTGTACTTGAAAAATCAAACGACTTGTGATTGATTAAGTAATGAATACCTGTATAATCACTCAGGTTTGGAAAAAGCGTACGCAATGCACGTAGTGCCGGTTCTGCTAAATCTTTGTTATGTATAAAGTCAAATGCAGGCGGACGGTATTTGCCCGAATAACAATTTGCAATAGCCTTCTTTAACTCCTGAATACCGGTGTTTTTTCGTGGATTCACCGGAACCACCGGTATGCCCAGTTCTCTTTCCAGGGTTGCCGTGTGGATGGTAATTTGTTTTTTCTTGGCCACATCCATCATGGTAAGCGCCAGTACAACCGGTACTTTTAAATCAACGATCTGAGAAACATATAAAAGGTTACGTTTCAGATTGCTGGCATCAGCTACCACCACCACCACTTGCGGGTTCACTTCAGGATCTTGTTGCATCAGGACTTTGTAGCTAACCCATTCGTCCATACGGCGCGGATACAAGCTGTAGCTTCCGGGTAAATCAATCAATTCAACAGTCAGGTCGGATGTAAGTGTACAAACCCCGGTCTTTTTTTCCACGGTTACACCGGGGAAATTGCCCACTTTTTGATTCAATCCCGTAAGCGTATTGAAAATTGAGGATTTTCCACTGTTGGGATTGCCGGCTAATGCTATTTGAATCTTTGGTTTCATGAATGAGCAGGGCAAAGGTAGTGCCTATTCCCAACAGGGATTTACGAAGTCGGAAAAAGAAACAAATAAGAAGACCTTAACCTGTAAACTAAGTACAATCACGAATTAACTTTGTTTCATGAACAGGCATTTAATTTTCCTGATGAAACAGATTTTTGCACACAGATTATGTTTTCTCATTTTCATACTCTTTTATTTTCCCACGATTCTTATAGCTCAAAAGCGATTATCTAAATCCGATATAACCACTTACACCCGACTGAAAACGCATGTGTCGCATTTAACAACAGACTCTTCGACCGGAAGAAGAACCGGAACCGAAGAAGAGAAACAAGCTGCGTTCTATATTCAGGAGCAGTTTAAAACGTATGGTTTGTTGCCACACGGAGATAACGGTACGTATTTGCAGCAGTTTACCATACGGGAAGGGAACGAGTTGCATGCATCTTCCTTTCTGATGCTTGATGGAACTACATTTACTCCGGGATCTGATTTTATCGTTTTTCCCTGGAGCAGTATCGGTTCGGTTACATCCCTGGCCTCTCCGGTATTACAGGAAAAAGAATCACCTTGGTTTTGGGATCTGAAGGAACTCTTGGAGCAACATACCGGGTCTCCTTCCACAGACCTTGAGAACTTGATTTACAACCGGGCTCTTGAGGTACAGCAAAAAGGGGCGTCCGCTTTGTTACTTTACAACAGTTCCGGTTTGCATGCAGGCATCCGGCTCCTTGCGAATGATACGAGAACACCACTTTCGATACCGGTCCTTTTTTTATTGGAAAAACCAATGCTTCTTTTGAACCAAGATCTTCTTCACACATGGGATCTTGCCTTACGTATTCAACGGGTGGAACGGACAAGAACCGGGACCAACGTCATTGGATTTATGGATTTCGGTGCACCGTCTACAATCCTGATTACTGCACATTACGATCAGTTGGTGGAGGATGAGTTTCAGATTCCCTCTGGTATCTTAAATCGTTTACACAACAATGGAAGTGGTACGGCTGCTTTAATAGAAATGGCACGTTTACTTCAAAAAGGTCCTGCTACCAACAATTATCTGTTTATTGCTTTCAGTGGAGAAGAACAGGGCTTTTTAGGTTCACGACATTTTCTGGATCATCCTGTTCTTGCACGGGAACAAATCAACTGTATGTTGAATGTAGATGGAGTTGGTTGTTTGAACGATTCAACAAAACAGGTGTGCCTCAGTGGATTTCAATCTTCACCCTCCTGGCAGCAGCTATTTCCAAAAGCAAAAAAACCAATCTTTCGTCTTGTGCCCGATAGCAGTGCAGCCGACGCTTACCTGCAATCACCGTTTCACCAACAAAAAATTCCGGCGCTCTTCCTGCATACCGGATATCAAAAGGATTACCAATCCCGGATGAATAGTGCTTCCAAAATCAATCTTACCGGAACCGTATCGCTTTTGAATTATCTTCAGCGAATCATTAAAAATGTGGGTCAGCAAGGCAAGTTGGAGTTTCAGATGAATCCCCTTTTTTCGGAAACGCCACAGCCGTTTTTTTCTGTCACAATGGGAATTCAACCGGATTACGACTATAAAGGAGTGGGTATTCATATTAAGAATGTTTTTCCTTATCAATCGGCAGAAGCGGCCGGAATACAATCCGGTGATGTGCTGTTAAAACTGGGATCAGTACCCGTATCAACTATACAAACCTACAGAGATGCCCTTTCGCAATACAAGCCAGGCGATCTGGTGCAAGTATTGATACGTCGCAATCAGCAGGAGCAGTCATTGTTTGTTCGTTTTTAAATTAAATTCGGCATATGAAACTTCGAATTGATAATGAATTACTGGTCGAGGAATTTTTTGAGGACACCCATTTAATGGGCATTATGGCACCTCTTGAAAGCCATCGTTTTGTTTGGCAGGTAAACCAAAGTCTTCGATTTGATTTCAGAAACAATCATGAATTGGAAGTACAGTTAACCAAGAAGAAACGAAATTATTTTTTTACAATCTTTCATTATAACGAACCCAATCAAAGCCTTACTCATTTTTTATATTGTAACCAGTTTGATGGAGAGTTTCTGTTACCGGAGTTTAAACACCTGGATTATTTATGGTTGGTAAAGGGAGATCTTCCGCCGCAGGAAGAAATTCAATCGTTGGTACAAGGTCTCAGATCCATTCCCGGAGTACAACTGGTTACTGAGCTTACCAATGAAAAGATCAGGAACAAACAACATCTCATCTTATAAACGCACTTTATGTGGAAAGAAGAACAGCATCAGTTGGTACAGACATTTGAGTTCAAGGATTTTTCAGAGGCATTTGCTTTTATGACACGTGTCGCTCTGGAAGCAGAAAAAATGAATCATCATCCGTTTTGGATCAACGTATGGAACCGTGTGGAGATTCGTTTAAGTACACATGATGCAGGAAATACAATTACCAAAAAAGACCGGGAGTTGGCTCACAAAATCGATCAGTTGTTGTAAATACGTCTTACTTGCTCATACACAGATCCTATAATCAATGCGTCAAAGCAAATAGGTTGTCATTCAGTGTATGATGTTTATTAGAAGTAGGCACTCCTCTTTTTTATCCTACTGTTTTACAATGATCGTTTTATCACCTTTGCTAACAAAAGTGCCAAAGGGTTGATCAACGTTTACGATTCCTTCCTCTTTCATAATGGCACGTACTTCTTGAACGGCCTCCGGATGAACAGCTATTAACAAGCCTCCGTTGGTTTGCGGATCAGGCAATAGATGAAAGGCTTCCTGAACATTAACACCGGATTCAAATCCAACTTTCGAACTATAGCTGTTCCAGTTTCTGTATGTTGCATCGGGCACGATCCGTTGTTGCAGATAATCCAGCGCCGGTTTGATTACCGGAATCTGCGAATAGTTGATGGTACAACTTAAATGACTTCCTTCTGCCATTTCAATTAAATGTCCCAGCAATCCAAAACCGGTTACATCTGTAAGTGCATGTACTCCTTTAACAGATCCCAGTTTCGAACCAATTTTATTCAATTGCGTCATCTGTTGAAGCGCCAGTTGCTCGTGTTCTGCCAACAACACTTTTCTTTTTTGAGCTGTTGTTAGAATTCCAACGCCTATAGGTTTCGTAAGCAGCAGCAGATCTCCTTCCTGTGCTGTATTGTTTTTTTTCAAATGATCAACGGCCACCATTCCATTTACCGACAATCCAAAAAGAGGTTCGGGCGTATCGATACTGTGTCCGCCTGCTAAAGGAATTCCGGCCTCTGCACAAATGGCTCTTGCTCCTTCCAGTACTTGCTGTGCCAATGCAGCGGGTAATTGATTTACAGGCCACCCTAATAGGGCAATCGCAAGCAGTGGTGTTCCTCCCATAGCATACACATCGCTGATGGCGTTGGCTGCTGCAATGCGTCCATAGTTGAAGGCATCATCCACCACCGGTGCAAAAAAATCAGTTGTTGCAATCAGTGCCGTTTTCTCATCGAGTTGGTAAACAGCTGCATCATCGTTGGTTTGGTTTCCAACCAGTAAATTCGGAAATAATGTAGCCCGATTGGTAGTGTGCAAGATCGTTTCCAAGACGGACGGTGCAATTTTGCATCCACAACCGGCCCCGTGTGAATACTCGGTTAAACAGACTTTATCGAATGTTGTCATGAAGATGAATGTCAATTAGGGATTAGGAGAATCTGCTGTCCTCAATAGAATCACCGCACTTTTATTCAGTGTTGAGCTGAAATGAACCTGATAACGCTGATCACCGCTGTAGATGACCAGGAGTCCCGTATTGGGCGGAATCGATCCCAGGTTTTCTGCAAATAGCGTTAACTGGATCAATTGTCCGGGTTGGAAATAAATCGTCTTTTTATATGCAGTTTCTGATAATCGAACACCCGAAATGATTTTTTCGTTGTTCATGTATACGCTCACGATATCTCCGTCAATTTCCCCGTTATCATAGAGCGAAAGCGTTATACTGTCTTCGTAAATCGTAAAGGATTGAATTACTTCCGTAGCCCTCTTCGTGATGGTTGGATTGTTAATAACGGGAATACTACCACCGGGGGCTCCTGTATTTTGAATTCTCAGACTGTCGTTGACTTGTCCTTGTCCAATTTTCGTGATGTTTTGTTGTGGCTGCTCCTGATTTGTAATCGAAGGATTAACTGACGGTTCTTGTATTTTCTGTTGTTCGGGTCCGGATTTCGGATTTCCCGGTTGTGTACCTGTTTTATTTTCTGATACAGTACCTGTTGGGTTCGTTGTAGACACAGGTGCTCCTTGTTCTTTCCCTTTTTCTTGAATCGGCACCGTTGCTACAGGTTGTTGAGTTGGATCCTGTGTTTTTTGCGTTCCTTGTTTAGGTTGTGTTTCTGTTTTCTTATCGGTTACAGCTACCTGTTGATCATTCGGTCCCTGTGTTTTAATGTTATCGTTTCCTTTCGCTTCAGTAGTCACCGTTGCTACAGGTTGTTGAGTTGGCTCCTGTGTTGGTTTTTGCGTTCCTTGTTTAGGTTGTGTTTCTGTTTTTTTATCGGTTACAGCTACCTGTTGATCATTCGGTCCCTGTGTTTTA
>CANGQQ010000101.1 GCA_947456025.1 Chitinophagaceae bacterium
AAAAAAGCGAAACAAATCCTTAAAATAGCGCGGATACACGAGTTGCAACAACCCCAAAAAACAAAGCAGACAACATAAATAATAAAAGAGCCAATCTTTACCTGTGTCCACTTTCGCTTTTTGTATTTGAACAACGCCGGGCGCTGTTATATTGAGTTTCAAAACATGCCGGATCAGATAGCGCTTGCAGGAATCGAAGGAAGCAGCCGTTTTGGAGCCAGGAATTCCGTTGACCTCAACTGCAACCGTATCCAACGCAGCATCTTTCAAAGAATCCTGAGCCGATCCACTGAATACACAAAAGAGAACTGCAAATAGTAAGAAAACAAAACGCATGGGATTCCGCAAAAATAAGTGGTTCAACTTGCTTCTGAATCGACATCGACAGAAAGTAGCACGGATTCTTCTTTAGAAAAAATTGAAATACCCGAAATGAATTTTGCTCTGACGCATATTCAGTGGCAGATCATCGCGCTTGCCGGCCGCAAATGCCAGATTGAAAATGCCTGCCTTAGTTTGTAGTGCCAGGCCCAGCCCCGCCCCTATAAACTGCCGTGCCGTATTCGCAAACTGACTCTGGTTTCGAACTGCACCGCCATCCGTAAAAACATAAAAAAAGCTATTGGTACCAATCAGCAAGCGTAATTCAAATGTTAGTACCGAATAGGCTGAAGCAAAAATACTTTCCTCATCAAAGCCGCGGAGCAAACGAAAACCTCCGATCTGAAACAATTCGTTGCGAAACAAGCGAGGACTTTGTACCCAGCCTAACTGCAAACCGGTTTTAAACGTTGTTTGCTTACCCAATGGGAAATAACGGGCACCGTTCAGCTTCAGACGGAATGTGTAGGATTTCCTCGAAACAGAATCATACAAAGAAGCAAAATCAAAGGATGGCTGCGTGGGATCTTTGATCGATGTGATGCCGTTGTTGATTCGAATGGTACGCAACCCTGCCGATCCAATCAGGCGCACATCATAGCCCTTGCGTGGATTTAACCGGTAATCGGTATTAAACCATTCGTAATCCACACCAATATTGGTAGTGGTTTGATCGACCTGCTCCGGCAAGCGTTTACGGCTTCTTATCGATAAGGTATCAATGGAGTTGATGTTGGTAATGAATTGTTGCAAAAACACTTTCCCGTTTCTGTTTCCACCAAAAGCATATTGAACGCCCAGTTGCAGTTGTATATTCAAAAAAGAAGAATCCTTTTTAAAGCCTTCAAATGAAAAATCGGTGCCAAAGGCTGATCCAAACAGGTAGGGCTGCTGGTACGACAACTGCAATCGGGGAGATTGTTCCTGAATTTGCTGGAAGAGTATCAGTAATGACTCCCCCATTCCAAAACCGTTTTTCAAATTGAGGTTGAAATCACCTGTAACCCGCAGCTTATTTTGTCCCGCCGTATTGGTCGTAGGTAAAAAACCAACCAATCCGTTGATTTGACTGACCTTCTTGTTTTTAAGGTACAAATTCAAAATAGATCCGGTTCCCAAAAAACTCAGATCCCATGTTTTTTCTTGAATCAAATAAGGTAATTGGAACAGCCGGGATTGGATCTTTGCTAACTTTTGCTTGTCATACACCGACCCGTTGGGCAGCTCCAGGTATCGTTGCAAAAAGCGGTTGCTGATCTGGGCATCTCCAAACACCCGCAGACTGTCAATTTTATACAACGGACCTTTTCGGACAATCAATGCGGCAGAAAGCCCCCCATCCACGAAACGGATTTGATCCAGAAATATTTGCGCAAACGGATAACCGGAATGTTCCAGTCGCTGTAAACAACGTTCCTGTATCTGACGGATAGACCCATAATCGACAATGCGATTTTGAAAATTCTTTTCTCTGAAACCGATGGCGGTCAGAAGTTCGGGAGGTACAGAATCGGTTTGCAACTGCACCCACTTATATTGAAATCCAAGATACACATCAACAACTGCTGTTAATGAATCTGACTGCACACGATCGACCGAAGCGGCCAGATATCCTTTTTGCCGTAAAAAGGCTGGAATTCCAAACACGTATTCCTGTGCTTTTCCACGATCGGAGAACCGTGTTTGGAGTCCGGTAGTTTCAACACGCACACTCGAATCCGAAAAACGGTAACGCAAGGTATAGACCGACTGTGCGCATACAGATCCGCCAAAGCACAGCAGCCCTACTGCTACCAATCGATATAAGAGTCTTAATTGCAACAGAAACAAGTTACATTTGAGTTTCGAAATTACGCTTTCGGTGGGGCATATTCTTTTTGAACGTTCCGATCTTTGTGCTTTTACATCATTATGGCAGGTTTGTACATACATATCCCCTTTTGCCGACAGGCCTGCGCTTACTGCAATTTTCATTTTACAACCAGTCTGCGTTCTAAAAACGAATTGATCTCCGGTTTATTGAAGGAACTGGAATTGCAGCATCAAAACAATTATCTGGGAACAGCCGATTTGGATACAATCTATTTCGGCGGTGGAACACCCAGTTTACTTGAACTGAACGAAATTGAAGCCATCCTTGAGACCGTCACTTCCTTGTGGAACCTGAACAAGGATGCTGAAATTACACTGGAAGCCAATCCGGATGACATTACCGATCTCCAACTGGAAGGATGGAAACAGGCCGGCATCAACCGCTTGAGCATTGGCATTCAATCTTTATACGATGAAGATTTAGAATGGATGAACCGCGCCCATACGGCAGCACAGGCCCGTCAGGTTCTTGCACGCTCCCGAAAAGCCGGATTTGAACAGTTTACAGTTGATCTTATATACGGCACTCCCGGCTTAACCGATGAAAAATGGATGAACAATCTGAAGTGGGTTGTTGATGAAGGACTTTGTCATGTGTCGTGCTACGCCTTAACAGTTGAAGACAAAACGCCGTTGAGCAAACAAATTTCCCGGCAACTAAAACAAGATACCGATCCCGAACAGCAACGCAATCAATTTATAATGCTGATGGATTTTATGGAGCAACAAGGGTTTGAGCATTACGAGATTTCGAATTTTGCAAAACCCGGCCATCGAAGCCGTCACAACAGTGCCTACTGGAACGGCACTCCCTATTTGGGTATTGGTCCCTCGGCCCATTCATTCAATGGCAGAAGCCGTCAATGGAACTGTTCCAACAACCGGCAGTATATTGAAGCGCTGAAACAAAACATCCTTCCTTTTGAACAGGAAATGCTGACACCGGCGCAGCAACTGAATGAATACATTATGACCCATCTGCGTTTAGCGGAAGGATGCAATCTGGAACTGATTGGTCGGGAATATGGTGCGGAGCAATCGTTGCGCCTGGAAAACCTTGCCAAAACCTACGAGCAACGTGGATGGCTTGCTGCTTCCAACCGGAAACTGGTTTTGACTCGTGAAGGAAAACTCTTTGCCGACCGGATTGCAGCAGAACTCTTCTTGTAAGAGCTGTTTAAAAATCAGATGAGCGTTTCTTCAATTTGACGAAAGCCTTCGGCTGGTGCTAAATTTTCCCACAGGATCCGATAGATGGTTGTTGCAATGGGAATATCTGCATGCAGTTCTTTGTTGATCAAGAAAAGGCAACGACAGGCATTGTACCCTTCGGCCACCATGTTCATTTCCAATTGTGCAGCTTTCACACTAAAACCCTTCCCGATCATGTTGCCAAAAGTCCGGTTACGGCTGTACAGTGAATAGCAGGTCACCAGTAAGTCTCCGAGATAAACACTCGCCGCATAGTTGGCCGATTTCCGAAGCGGCTTTTTCTGCAATTGTACGCCGGGTATGGGTTCACTGTGCACCCCTACTTCAATGTTGCGAATCCCTACTTTCCGGAGAAAGACAGCCATTTCATCGGCGGCATTGGCAATGAGCACACTTAAAAAATTATCACCGTAATCCAGTCCGTGTGCCATACCGCTTGCAACGGCATAAATATTTTTCAGAATGGCGGCAAATTGCACACCATACACATCGTTATTGATTACCGTGTTGATGTAATGATTCTTAAACCGATCGGCAATCCACTGCGCCTGTCCTTCTTCCAATCCGGTAAAAGTGAGGTAGGATAATTTCTCCGAAGCCACTTCTTCGGCATGGCAAGGTCCCATGACTGTAAAATAATCGTTCACATCAAAGTCAAACTGCTCCTTCAGGTGATCGTTGAGTAAGATGTTACGGCGGGGCATGATTCCCTTGATGGCGGAAATGATTTTTTTTCCCTTTAATGCATCCGGCGGTAACTCATCCAATACGTTTTCGATATAAGCAGAAGGAATCGCAAGAATCACATATTGCGCTGCTGCAATGGCATCGGTCACCTTTTGATGCAAGGTCAGCAATTCTGTTTTAAACGTAGCGGAACGCAGATAGGTGGGGTTGTGCTTGTATTTCAGCAAATGATCGGCCATTTGCCTGTTACGGATGTACCAATGCAAGGGCACGTTGTTATCGCTCAAAATCTTGGCTAAAGCAGTTGCCCAGCTACCGCTTCCAATAATCGCAAATGTATGTTGCTGTTCCGTTTCCAATTTCAATTCGTTCAAGACGGCTAAAATAAAGCCGGAAAGGGATACAAAAATGAAAACACCGTACTTTTTTATAAAGCTCGTTCTGAATTGCAATTCAAATCCGAAACATCAAAAATGAAATCAAGGCACGCAGATGTTGATGCGGCCATCGTTTATTTGATGAGCTTCATGCATTCACGACTGCCGTCTTCATACCATACCATGATCTGGTATTGCCCTTTGCCCCAGGAATGTGTTGTGATGGTTTCCTGTAAACTGAAGCGACCCGTATGTTGATAAATCAGTTGACCTGTCGCATTCATGATCTGAATGGAACGGATGTTCTGTCCACGTCCTTTGATGAGGAGCTGATCTGTAAAAGGATTGGGATAAACAACCAGCGACCGGCTGTTTTGATTGCGCAGCAAGACCACTTTGGAATAAACCGGCTGCCTGTCGCGATTGTATTGTTTCAAACGATAATAATTCGTGCCGGCCAACGGTGCATGATCGAAATACTGAAAGCTATTGGCAGGGTGTGCATCCGCTTTGGGCTCTATAACGGCTACTGTTTCAAAACGAAGACCATCTGCGCTGCGCTCCAGCGTAAATGAGACCTCGTTGGTCGCTTGTTCAATCTTCCATTGGAGCAGGTGCGCTTCCTTGATTCTCTGTCCCGTAAAGCCGAGCACATTTTGTGCCAGAATCCAGGTTCGCAGCAAGGGATGCGCCAATGTAAACGGACTGAAACTGGTTACTGCATTTTGAGAAGTAACGGTGCCGCTTGTAACGGGCGGACCGGCAGTATTAGCTCCGTTGTTGTAATGGTTGGTCCATAGTGATCCCGTCCAGCGCGTAACCACCAAATCGTTGGCGTTGCTGAAAGAGCAACTCCGTCCATAAGCCCAGCTTAACGTAACCGATACATTGCTGGAACCATTGGTTCGGTTGATATGCCAAAATTCACAGGAGCTTACATCGTAATTGGTGGGGGTTGTCATAGACGCATCTTTGGAGGAGCGATTGTAGCCGGCTCCGGAAGGATCGTCACTTAAATAACAGGTTGTAAAATGATCGGTTGCAAGTGCAGGGGCCGTGATGGTTACCGGTGCATACTTGTATTGCGTTGCATCGGCAATATCCAGGCGCCCAACCGGAAACGTAAATGCGTCATTGCCAATTTTTCGACAGATACCATTGACGAAACGACGATTACCCGCTCCCGTAACCGTTGTGCCATCGCTCAAAATGATCATGACATTCGAGGTGGTGGAATTACAGGTTCCGGTATTCAGCAACCCATTGTCGACACTAAAAATCAGTTTACCCGTTCCCGGTAAGGTACGATCGGCATGCAAGGTGACCCTGCCCGGGTTGTTGATGTTTAAATTGGTGGGACCGCTTGCAGTGGGAAACTCCATACTTTCTGTAGTAATGAGAGCGGCTCCATTGTATTCCAGAGTGGCACCGGCTGCATAGGAAATAGCGGGTGTAGTGCCGGGTGTGGGCATGGCACAGGGCGCTCCAACTGTTGTACAGGCCGTTATGCTTCCTATGGTACGGTAAAGGGTGTCGTTGATGGTTCGATCGTTACGAAGCTGTACCCCGGCCGTATTGTTGATGGTAAAACTTTTGAGTATGGACCCCGAGGTAGGCCAGTCAATATGTCCTGATTCAGGTGCTCCGTAGGTATCTCCCGGTGCAGCATTATCGGCCCAACCGGTTCCGTTGATGGTGTACTGCAAGGAAGTTCCCTTGTAAATTTCATTCAGTCCTGTAGGACCACTACTCGTTTTGTAATAAAAACGATTACGTTGTGCTCCGGAAGCGTGTGTTAAAATAGTACTATACGTTTGTTCAATACCATTGCCTACGAAGTAGACGCCTGATTCTGTTCCGGTTAATGAAGTTTGAAAACCACCCCAACTGCCGCCATCAATGATCATGTCTTTTGACAGTTTGACTTTTAGATGTGTATTATCCGCATTGAAATTCCAACCAAAAACACCTCCGGTCTGATAGAAATTTCCTTGTATAACTAAAGATTGCGTCCCACTTGCAAATGAATTTCTTTGCATCCAAAACTCCCCTCCTTCAATTCGAAATTCATTAGCTACCGTCATCGTCTTATCACCGCTGCTCCTGTTCATATAGGAAACGCCGCCCGTAACGACTACATTGTAAAATGTTTGATCAAGTCCGGAAGGGTTACCTGCACCCGCATCAATGCTATTCAAGATCATAAGAGCAGATCCTGTATTCCAGGTTGCCTGTGGAATACTGCCACCTGCGAAGTTGTGTTCATATACTCCATTATTACTGCCATTACCAACTACGATCGTTGCAGATGGTTGAATGTTGAATGATGTTGACGCTAAGCGCCTGTAGGTCCCGTTTATCTGCAAATCGGTTCCGGTGCCATTGTTAAGTGTTATGGTTCCACCCTTCAACTCCAAAACTCCACCCTGATTAATCGTAGTTTGATCAATTGTAATATTATTATTCAGTTCAATTGTATGACCACTAAGAATTGAAATTGAACCTGAGTTAGAGGTCGGGAATGCAGAAAGAGTAAAGTTGTCCAATTTAATGTTGGTAGCAGTTGTTTGATTTACACCTATTGCCAGATAATATGTTCCTGTAGTAGCTGGCGTAAAATCGGACAAATATCCCGTTTGTCCATACCCCCGCGTAATCCATGCTGTAGAAGTAACAAGCGAGTTGAAAAAATAAGTTGCTCCGGTATAGCCGTTATTTATAACATTGGAAGAAATAGGAGGAGTAGAGTGTATGGCAACGGCGAGGCGTTTATTCGAAGCATCTGTAGTAGATGCGACATAGTCAAAATTAACAGAGTAGGTTATACCAGCAACAAGGGAAACCTGCTTGTAATACCAGGCGGCTGCTACTCCTGAAATACTGACACCAGCATCACCCGTTCCATTTCTACCATTGTTGGGACCTACCGTATAAGGATTTGATCCGGTAACCTGCACATTAGTCCAACCTGAACTAAAATCACCATCAACGAACGGAGGAGAGTTTACAACCCAAGATGTTCCATTATAAAATTCCCATTTGGATGGCGCAAGCCAATCTCCTGAGGCTGCAGATCTAAAATCTCCTAAAACCTGAGCAGATAAAAAGTTGGTTGGCCCGAAAAAACTAAAGCATACCAAAAACAAAAAACGTGGTAAAACTCGAAGACAATGTTGTGAAATAGCCTTTTTAAAAGTTGTGAAATAATCAAGTAACACAACTGGTGAAGCAAATTTTTGCATTCGCATAATGGTTTTTCGATTCGATTTGGATAGTTCTGTTACCCTTGACAGACACATAGCTGCTTGTGCGTCTACGTGAATCTTTTTTACAGCCTTTCAAACAAATTCAACTGCAAAAAAGTTGCCAAACATAACATTTGTAAGTAAAAATACGTCAAAATGTGATTTCAACAAACTTTTGGGTCTGAACAAGATGAAAACTTCGTGCAGACTGATCTGTAATAAAGCAATAAAGCCATCCCGTTCCGGAATGGCTTTCTAATTTCTGTAAAGTTGTTATTGTGTTTTTACTACCTGCAAATACTCGGTACCATTTACCAACAGAATGTAGGTACCGGGGGCTTTCCCGGAAAGATCGATCCGGAAACGATTCCCAAAACCATTGTGATTTTGAATGAGTTTACCGGTTACATCCAACACCCGGATGTTGGTTGCTTGCTGACTATTGCCTGCTACTACAAAGACACCGGAGGAAGGATTCGGAAACACCGCAAAGCCCGTTTTGTTGTTGTGAACCATCCGCACATCGGAATACGTTACCGAACCATCGTTTCCAATTTGTTTGATGCGATAATAACTCGTGCCGGGCAAAGGTTGGTGATCGCTTG
>CANGQQ010000102.1 GCA_947456025.1 Chitinophagaceae bacterium
ATTGCGATCAGCCCGGTTGCGGACCCGGATCATGCAAAGAGCAAAAAAAGGGTTGTCGTGAGCAGGAAACCATTGATTTTATTTCTGTACGTTATACGCCCGCTTACTTGCGCCCCTTCGTCAAAGGCAAGCCGGCTCAATCCAAAAGCGAAGAAATTCTTTCGTTTAAGCACAAATCCTCGTTTTCGAAAACAGTTCAGATTTGTAATCGCACCAGAGCGATTCTGGAGGATTTACTCACGCACAATTACAACAATGCACTGGAAAATATTTACGTCAACAGCCGGTTGCAGGCCTTGCTTCTATATGGCCTGGAATGCTTGATAGAAGAGAAAGCGGAAGAAAGTTTTTCCTGCAAGTTTCTGGCCAATGATTCCGATCGAGAGAAAATCATTTTGGCGCGCGAAATCCTGCTTCAACGAATTGGAGATCCTATAACCATCAAAGAACTCAGCCGTAAAGTAGGGACCAATGAATGTTATTTGAAGAAAGGGTTTAAGGAAATGTTTGGCACCACCGTTTTCGAATATTATCAAGGTCAGCGCATGGAGCATGCAAAATACCTGCTCTATGAAAAGGGGCTGAGTGTTACAGAAGTGAGTGTGTTGTTGGGCTATTCTTCCATTTCTCATTTTTCGACAGCCTTTAAAAAACATACCGGTCTGAAACCGTGTGAGTTATTGTTTCGGTGAGTTTTCCCGATTTTAAAATTCGGTTTTCCCTTTATCGTAAGTCTTATAAGTGAAATAGTTCTGAATTTTGCGCCAAATTCTAGAACTGATGAGATTGTTTTTTATAATAGGTGTTCTGATGTCTTCGATCGCAACCGGTGCACAGGCACAAGATAGAGACACCGTACGAAAACACACCAAATACCTCTCCGATATTAAAGTAGTAGGCCGTAATACAAGAGCCGACATTCATTTTCTTCCCGAATTAGTAGGAACACAAATCAATGCCGGGAAAAAGAATTCACTGATTGTTATGAGCAATGTGCAGGGCAATGTAGTGACCAATACCATGCGCCAGGTTGTGGCAAAAGTACCGGGCATTCAAATTTGGGAAAGTGATCCAAGCGGAATCCAGATTGGAATTGGAGCCCGCGGACTCAGTCCCAACCGTAGTTGGGAGTTCAATGTGCGTCAAAATGGATACGATGTTAGTAGCGACCCGTTTGGTTACCCCGAAGCGTATTATACGCCACAACTTAATTCGGTTCAACGCCTGCAGGTTGTGCGGGGCGCAGGAAGTTTACAATACGGACCTCAGTTTGGCGGAATGGTAAACTTTATTCTGAAGGACGGCAGTGATATCAACAAGCCCTTCCAGTTTGAAACACAGCAAACGGCGGGAAGTTTTGGATTGTTCAATACCTACAATGCCATCGGGGGCGAAACCAAGAAGGCGCACTACTATGCTTTTTGGGACAAACGTATTGGAAATGGTTCAAGATCCAACAGCGGATTCGACGTCAATACCGGTTTTGGTACAGTTACCTGGAAGGTTAACAGTAAATTAAACCTGGGCGCAGAATACACACATTTTAATTACACGTCTCAACAACCGGGTGGTTTAACCGATGTGCAATTTAAACAGGACCATCTTCAAAGTTTTCGCAATCGAAACTGGTTTAATGTTCGTTGGGATATGATGGCATTTACCGCTAATTATGAGATCAACGAAAAGAGTAGGATTAACGCAAAATTATTTGGCTTGAACGGTGACCGGAACAGTATTGGCTTTATGCAAAGCCCCAATATTGCTGATACGATCAATGCCACCACGCTGCAGTACAACAATCGCCGCGTGGATATTGACCGCTATCGTAACGCCGGTGCCGAGGTACGGTACGTAAATGAATACAAGATCGCAAATGTAAAAAATACACTTGCTGCCGGGGTACGCTATTTTTACGGGAATACCACGCGTTTGCAGAATGGCAAGGGCGATACAGGCAACGATTACAACCTCAATATCTCAGGCCTCTATCCTACAGATCTGCAGTTTGTAACGTCCAACACCGCTGTTTTTGCAGAAAACATTATTCACATCGGCAAAAAACTGATTCTGATTCCCGGAATACGTTATGAACACATTCAAAACAGAGCTGATGGAAGAATGTCCTTCAATAACAATGGAGATGAAAACAAAGTGGCCAATCAAAACCGGATCAGAAGTTTCGTGTTAATGGGAGTTGGAGCAGAATACCATATAGGACAAACAGAAATCTACGCCAACTGGAGTCAGGCCTATCGTCCGGTACTGTTCAGTGATTTAACGGCTAATCCGATTACGGAAGAAATTGATCAAAACTTAAAAGATGCAAATGGTTACAATGCCGACTTAGGCTGGAGAGGAAGCATCAAGGAGTTTTTGTTTTTTGATGTAAGCGCCTATTATCTTCAGTACAACAACCGGGTGGGTGTAATTGAACAACAACGTACAGATGCTTCTTTTTATCGATTACGAACCAATGTAGGTAAAAGTACCAGTAAGGGAACGGAACTATTGGTGGAGTTCAGCCCGATAAAAGCATTCGTGAAAAAGCCAACGTTCGGCAATATCACTCTTTTTGCTTCCCTTGCCTTTATTGATGCCCGCTATGGTGATTTTAGAGTGGTTACAAAAAACGGGAATACGCTTTCAGAATCAACGTTGAAAAACAAACATGTTGAGCACGCTCCGCAGCGTATCTTCCGCACCGGAATTACCTACGCGTTTAAAAAATTAACGGCCACAATTCAATACAATTACACAGGGCAGGCATTCAGTGACGCCAACAATACGATAACACCATCGGGTACCGGTGTAAATGGTCTGATTCCTTCGTATCAAATCGTAGATATTGCGGCTACCTATAAAATAAATGAGCGTTTTCAGATTCGGGGCGGTTTGAATAATTTATTGAACGAGAAGTACTTTACGCGCAGATCCGGCGGTTATCCGGGACCGGGTATTCTCTCAGCAGATCCAAGAAACTTCTTCATCACAGTAGGAGCGAAATTCTAATTGCAAATCATTTCCTTTTCACTCCGGGTCAAATGGCCCGGAGTTTTTTTATCCTGCAATTCCCAAGCTTCGGGCGTCATCCAAGCGTAAAAAAATGGGCTTTATCACTTCTTGACAATTCCATGATAATTCTTACAACTGAATGATTCACTTTTGCGACCTGAATCATCATGAATATTCAGTCGTCTCTCATATTGATTTTGATACTGATTACTCAGGGGGCTTTTGCACAGCAATTCCAACCCGGAGGTGATTCCATTCCTACGAGGGACTTGGAAGAAGTGGTTGTAACCGCAACACGTACCGAACGTAAATTGGGAAATCTTGCGATTCCTACCACGGTAGTTTCCAAAGCTGCGATTCTGCTTTCCGGATCTTTGCGTTTAAATGACATCTTACAGGAACAAACAGGCCTTTTTATCACCGGCGGAACGGGTAGCAATGCGGTGGGTGGAGGCGTTTTTGGAAATGGTATTCAAATGCAAGGTCTATCGCCGGATCATACCATGATCTTGCTGGATGGGGAGCCATTGATCGGACGACAAGGTGGCGTGATGGATCTGTCCCGGTTTGCGGTAGGAAACATCCGTAAAATTGAAATTGTAAAAGGTCCGTCATCCAGTCTGTACGGCAGCGAGGCTATGGGAGGTGTCATCAACATCATCACAGAGCCGTTGACCGGAAAACAATGGAATGCCGGTATGCGCCTTGGTAGTTTTTTTACAACCGATTTGTACACCAGTGGCAATCGTACCGGGAAAAAAGCGGCACTCTACTATTTTCTGAACCGCAACAGCAGTCGTGGTTACGATCTGGATAACAGCACCATCGAAAAGACGCAGGATCCTTTCTACAATTACACCGGACACATTAAATGGTCCTATAACTTTTCGCCGAAAACAAAACTGGTTTGCAATGCCCGGTCCTTCTACTCCTACCAGCAAAGCGCTTACGCTATCAATAGCAAGGAAATTAATGTGGCCGGTAATGGGCAGGTTCGTGACTTTACGATCAATCCGGTGTTGAAACATCGGTTTAGTAATGCAGTAAACAACACGCTTCGTGTGTTGGTCAGTTCTTACCGGTTCACACAACAGTTGGACAGCGTACGCAACGGAATTGTTTATTACAGAGACGATTTCAGACAAGGTTTTTACAGGGCCGAAAATCAGACCGATGTAGAGTTGAATAATCACCACACCCTCTCCGTTGGTGGTGGTTTTACGCTGCAAACTGTGGAAACAACCCGTTATCGCGAAGAAAAACAGCAGCAGATGTGGCATGCCTTTCTGCAGGACGAGTGGAGGGGTGTAAAAAGGCTATCCGTTATAACCGGACTTCGTTATGATTACAATACCGATTTTGATGCCCGGTTCAGCCCCAAACTCGCAGTAGCGTATACTGTCAGGGAAAATTTCAAAATCAATGCTTCTTATGGTGCCGGATTCAAAGCGCCCGATTTCAGACAGTTGTACCTCAGTTTTCTCAATAATGCGGCAGAGGGCTACAGTATTTATGGTGCCAATGAATTTTCGATTGATCGACTAGAGCTTCAAAAACAACAAGGACTGGTTGCTTCCATTTTGCCCGAAGCCTATCAGATTACACAATTGAAACCTGAAGTTTCGAGTGGTTTCAATTTGGGTGCTCAGTGGATTTTAAAACAGAAATGGAAGTGTGATGTGAATGTTTTTCGGAATGATATCAGTAACCTCATTAACTATATCGCTGTTGCCTATAACACAAACGGGACATCCGTTTTCAGTTATGTGAATATCAACCGGGCGTTTACCCAGGGCACGGAACTGAATATCAATTTTCAATGCACTAAAAATGTTTCCGTCACCTGTGGGTACCAGTATTTGATTACGGCAGATAAAGCGATACGTGAGAAAGTAAAAAGCGGGAACGTTTATGGACGCAATACGCAATATGGATCGGCTCGTTTGATGACGGTTGAAGATTATTCCGGTTTGTTCAACCGTAGCCGTCACATGGCCAACCTCCGCATCTTTTACAACCATTCAACCTCGGGGTGGAGTGCATCGCTGCGTTGTATTTACCGTAGCCGATTTGGGGTGATCGATAAAGATGGAAACGGGTTTGCCAATATGATTGAAGAATACGCACCGGGTGTCTTGCAAGTGCATGCAACCGTGGCAAAGCAAATAGGCAAACGCATTTCTATGCAAGCCGGTGTCAATAATTTGCTGAATCAGGTGAACCCGCGGTTTATGCCCAATGTTCCCGGAATCAATGGATTTGTTTCTGTAAGCTATTCATGTAAAAAATAAAAATCAAAATAAGATGAAGTACAAAAATCTCCTGTTCGCGCTTTCCATTGGAATGATGACTGTAAGTTGTGAAAAAACGAAAATTGATCCTGCATCTGTTAAAACTTTTGACTTGCTTGTCAACGGCAGTGCCACTCAGGGCAATCATGATTTTTTCAGCTTTGCTGAAGGCGCGAAAGTTGCTGCAAGCGATAGCAACAGTACCAAATGGGATTTTGCCATGCGTTTTGAAACATTCCTGATCAACAGTAATGCAAGCGGTCCGGGAAATGCAGGTGTTCAAATTCTGGATAAGGTATTTGATGAAGTTTACATCGCTCCGGAAGAAGGGTATGAATACGATACAACCGTTTTACAAAAAGCCATTAAAGGATTGCCTAATCCTGAATGGTATGTGTATTATCCTGCAACGAGGTCCTTTGCTCCTTTATCGGGAAAAACCTTTGTGTTCCGTACTGCCGTAAACAAATACGCCAAAATGGAAGTGATTACTGCCGAGCCGACTGATAATGATGGCGCTCCGGTAGTACCGCCAACACGACCAACAAAAATCAAGTATAAAATTCGTTTTGCCTATCAGGAAAACGGATCCCGTAATTTTTAAATCATTCCCTGTGGTTCAAAGCTCCGGAACACCTGCTGCTCCGGGGCTTTTTCTTTTATACACCCTTGAACTTTCTTACCTTTGCTGCTTTTTAAAGCGCAGATTCGAAACCTTACTATGAGTTTGAAATACAAAGAATTCGATCAGTTAAATCTGCCTGCGATGGAGCAGGAAATTCTGAATAAATGGGAAGCAGAACAGGCATTTGAGAAAAGTATTCAGATCAGGGCCGGAGCGCCGCCTTTTGTATTTTATGAAGGTCCGCCCAGTGCCAATGGTATGCCCGGTATCCACCATGTCATTTCCCGCACATTGAAAGATCTGGTATGCCGCTATAAAACCATGAAAGGGTTTAAGGTTAGTCGTAAAGGTGGTTGGGATACCCATGGATTGCCCATTGAATTGGGGGTTGAAAAAGAATTGGGAATCACCAAAGAAGATATTGGGGTAAAAATTTCTGTCGAAGAATACAACTTGAAATGCAGGGAGGCGGTCTTGCGTTTCAAGGACAAATGGGACGATATTACCCGTAAAATGGGCTATTGGGTGGATCTTAATGATCCTTATATCACCTTCAAGAATGAATACATCGAAACACTTTGGTGGCTTTTGCAACAATTGTACAACAAAGGATTGCTTTATGAAAGCGTGAGCATTCAGCCTTATTCTCCCGCTGCCGGAACCGGTCTCAGTTCGCATGAATTGAACCAGCCCGGAACCTACAAAGATGTAAAAGATACCAGCGCTACGGTGATGTTCCGAGCCTTGCAAAATGAAAAAAGTAAATTTCTGCACGATACCGTTCATGGTGCTGAAGTTTTCTTCATGGCCTGGACAACCACCCCCTGGACACTACCCAGCAACCTTGGCTTGACCGTTGGGCCGGATATTGAATACGACTTGGTTCAAACCTTCAATCCGTATACGCATCTGCCGGTTAACATCATTTTGGCAAAGGATCTCGTACCTAAATACTTAAAAGAAGAAGGTTTAACTGGAGATTTTGAGGGTTATGATGGATCACAAAAAATCCTTCCGTGGAGAACCATTGCGTCGTTTAAAGGTAACCAATTGGAAGGGCTTCATTACGAACAATTACTACCTTACGAAGCCAATAGCCCCGAAGAAGTGAAGCGTCTGACACCCGGTGCCGATCCGTTCCGCATTCTGTTGGGTGATTTCGTAACCACACAGGATGGTACGGGCATTGTGCATACGGCCCCTGCTTTTGGTGCAGATGACTACAAAGTGGGGAAGAAGTACAATATCGGAATCCTCACAATGGTAGATCGTGAAGGCAAGTTTGTAGATGGTTTGGGAGAATTCAGCAACCGCTTTGTAAAAAACTACAAGGATGAGCCCGATTATGCCGATGTAAATGTTGACATCTGCGTCAAGCTCAAAAAGGAAAACAGAGCATTCAAAGTAGAGAAATACGAACACAGTTATCCGCATTGCTGGCGAACCGACAAACCCATTCTGTACTATCCGCTGGATGCCTGGTTCATTAAAACCACAGCAATGAAAGACCGGATGGTGGAACTCAACAAAACCATCAACTGGAAACCCAAATCTACAGGGGAAGGCCGTTTTGGAAACTGGCTGGAAAATATGGTCGACTGGAACCTCAGTCGCAGTCGTTTTTGGGGAACTCCGTTACCTATCTGGAAATCGGAAGACGGAAAAGAACAGAAGTGTATTGGCACGATTGAGGAATTGAGATCCGAAGCTGCCAAAGCCGATAGCGGACTTGGTACCACCAACACGACCTTATTGGGGACCGATTTGGATTTGCATAAGCCTTATGTTGATGAAATTGTGTTGATGAGCGATACCGGAAAGCCCATGAGACGTGTGCCCGATTTAATTGATGTGTGGTTCGACAGTGGGGCCATGCCCTATGCACAGTGGGGGCTGGATTCTGAGAAAGTGAAAGCAGGCGCCAAGTTTCCGTTCAAACTCCCTGCAGGGGTTACTAGTTTTGAGGAATTGTATCCGGCAAGCTTTATTGCCGAAGGCGTGGACCAGACAAGAGGGTGGTTTTATACGCTTCATGCGATTGCGGCTCTGGTTTATGATCAGGTGTCCTATAAAACGGTGGTCAGCAACGGACTTGTTCTGGACAAAAACGGGAACAAGATGAGTAAGCGGCTTGGCAATGTAGTAGATCCGTTTGACACCATAGCGAAATACGGTGCCGATGCTACAAGATGGTATCTTGTTACCAACGCCTCACCTTGGGATAACATGAAATTTGACGTGGAAGGCATCAAGGAAGTACAACGAAAATTTTTTGGCACACTGTACAATACCTACCAGTTTTTTGCTCTGTACGCCAATGTAGATGGTTTTGCCTGCAAAGAATCGGCCATTCCATTAAGCGAAAGGCCTGAAATTGACCGATGGATTTTGTCGTCCTTGCATACGCTGATTCAGAAAGTGAATGAGGCATTGGATGATTACGA
>CANGQQ010000103.1 GCA_947456025.1 Chitinophagaceae bacterium
CGGGGATGAATTTGCTTTTTTCACTGGTTGTTCCACTGCTTTTAGCAAACCATTTAACGGGCGTGGGCCAAAGAATATTCTCCTCACCGTTCAACATACTATCGATCCAGGGTTTCAGGTCTTCGTATTCGTGAACGGGAACTGTTTGTTTGAATTCTTTTACCGAAAACAGTTTTTCAAATTGATATTTATGACCAAATTGAGTGTATTGTGCCGTTGTAACAAGATCCTGCAACACCTCCCGCTGCGCTTCTGCCGGATGCTTTATCCAGGCTTCTATACGCCACATGCGCAGGCGTGCTAATCGTGATATGGCAGGACTCAATAATTTCATGAATCGGAAAGATAAAAAAAGTTACAGGAAATTCCGAGTGATGGATCGGTTAGGGATTTTTAGAACTGGTTTGTTGCACTTCTTCGTGCAGGTAATCTTTGCGTTTCAATTCAAAGTTTCTTCCCAGATAGAGTCTGCGAACCTGATCATCCTGTGCCAATTCTTCGGCCGTACCGTGTTTGAAAATTTTACCCTCAATCAGCAAATAGGCACGGTCGCAGATGGAAAGTGTTTCGGTTACATTGTGATCGGTGATCAGAATCCCGATGTTTTTATATTTCAACCGGGCTACAACGGCCTGAATGTCTTCGACCGCAATCGGGTCTACACCGGCAAAGGGTTCATCCAAAAGAATGAATTTCGGATCTACGGCCAAAGCGCGTGCGATTTCTGTTCTGCGTCTTTCCCCTCCGCTCAAACTATCGCCCAGATTCTTTCTCACGTGGTGTAAACGAAATTCGGTAAGCAACTCTTCCAGTTTCTGTTTTTGATCTTTTTTGGTCAGTTTGGTCATTTCCAGGACCGCGGAGATATTGTCTTCCACACTTAATTTTCGAAAAACACTGGCCTCCTGTGGCAGATAGCCGATTCCCATCTGGGCCCGTTTATACATCGGCAATTGGGTGATGTTGAGGTCGTTCAGGAACACTTCTCCTTCATCGGGCTTTACAAATCCCACAACCATGTAAAACGTAGTCGTTTTCCCGGCTCCATTCGGTCCCAGCAATCCTACAATTTCACCTTGTTTCACCTCAATGCTTACTTGGTTCGCTACGGTACGGTTCCGGTAGCGTTTCACCAATTGGTTGGTATGAATGGTTAGTGTCAACGTATTTTTCTGTTTTACAGTTGCGAAATTACCGGATTAAGGCGTAAAATGGATGAAAGTTTCTTTCAAGCGCTTACCGGAACGGCTGATTGCGTAAGCGTTTCATAAACAATGTTTGATGAAACGCAGCAGCTTTAATAAGTTTGCATCAATTGTGAAAAAATGAAAGTAACAGAACATATCGCGAATTCGAGCAAAACATTGGTCTCTTTTGAAATTTTGCCTCCTTTAAAAGGCAAGACCATCAACTCGATTTTTGATCATCTGGATCCCCTGATGGAGTTTAAGCCGTCTTTTATTAATGTGACCTATCACAGGGCCGAGCATGTTTTTAAGAAGAAGGCAGATGGTACGTTTGAAAAGGTGGAGGTACGCAAAAGACCCGGTACGGTTGGTATTTGTGCAGCGTTGCAGAATCATTACAACATTGATGCCGTTCCGCATTTGATTTGCGGCGGTTTTTCAAAACGTGAGACGGAAGATGCATTGATCGATCTCAATTTTATTGGTGTTCAAAATGTGTTGGTGTTAAGGGGCGATGCCGCTAAAAACGAAACATTTTTTGAGCCGCACTCCGAAGGAAATAAATTCGCATTGGATCTGTTGAAGCAAACCATCAATCTCAACCATGGTGTTTATCTGGAAGAAGATATCCGCGATGGATTCCGTACCGATTTTTGTGCGGGTGTGGCCGGCTACCCCGAGAAGCATTTTGAGTGTCCCAATATGGAAATCGAAATGCAACGTTTAAAAGAAAAAATCGATGCGGGTGCCGAATACATTATGACTCAGATGTTTTTCGATAACAGCAAGTTTTTTGCTTTTGTGAATAAATGTCGTGAAATGGGTATTCAGGTTCCTATTATTCCGGGTCTGAAACCGCTTACCAGTAAAAAACAATTATCGGTAATACCTCGTACGTTTCATATTGATATCCCTACCGATCTCAGCACGGAAATGATGAAAGCTAAAACCGATGAAGACTGCAAAAAAGTTGGAACGGAATGGTTGATTCAACAATCAAAAGAATTGAAAGAGTTTGGTGTTCCTGTATTGCATTATTACACACTGGGAAGCACGAAAGTGATTTACAATGTCGTTAAGAATGTCATGTAAAGAGTACATCGTTAAAAATAAAGGCTCCCAATTGGGAGCCTTTATTTTTGTATTGCTTTAGGGCTTCAACAAACTTTTCAGGGTTTGTTCATTCACCACCACCGGATATTTTTTCTTGAGTTGTGCCAGCCATTGATCTTCGAGTAAAATCTGATAGTCATTGATGACCAAACCCTTCGCTTCTTCAAAGCTGCGCTGATCTTGTTGTGGGATCACTTTGATGATATAACAAAACGAAGAGGATCCGTCATTTGCATTGGTCATCACGGGGGTACAATTTCCCGCTTTGATTTGATCGGTATTGTCGATGGGTAATTGTGCATATTCAAAACGTCCGCTGTCGGCCAAAGCATTACCGCCGAAAGATTCCATATGGTCTTTCCATTTAGACGGATCGTTTTTCATGAGTCGCCACGCTTCTTTTGCAACAGCGGTATCGGAACAATTGAAAATAATGGCGACTGCGCTGGGTTGCCATTTGTATTTGCTTTGATGTTTTTGATAGTAGTTCGCAAGTCCGATGCTGTCACCGGGAGCTTTGCTCCAGATCGTACGTTCCATAACTTCAAACAACAGGCTGCCTTCCGAGAATTCCTTTAATTGGTAACGAAATGCTTCATTAAAGGTTTCATAGCGGTCTTTGTAATACTGCTCAATCGTTGTTTGAACAAACGACTTCATTAAATCACTGTAATCCGATGCAACGGAACTGTCGGGGGTTGTTCCGCGACTTTTTGCATAGCGCATCCAGTCGGCCACTGAAATGGTCTTGTTTTTCAGCAGGAACAGCGGTTTGGTTTTATATGTTTTGTAGAAGCCTGCATAGTTTTTTGACTGCAACATGGAGTCGGTAAGTTGCCACAGTTGTTTCGGAGCATACGGCAATTGTTTGTAGCCGGTTACTTTCTTCATCTCTTCATAAAGACGTATTTGTGAAACGGACAAACGTTCATCATTGATGATCTTATCCATCCATTCCTGTTGCAGTTCGTTGTTGAAATCCGTTTTTAACGGGAAAAAGGAAAGGCGTTGTATGATGTGCCAGCCGTTAGACGTAAGAACGGGGGCGCTGATTTCCTGATCTTTTTTCAATCGGAATGCTGCGTCACTAAAGGCGGCTTCGTATTTACTGTAGGAAAACTCCGGTAATACACCGCCCGACATATAAGACGTTTTATCATTACTGAATTGCTCGGCTGCTTTTTCAAAGGACAATCCATTTTGCACTAATCGATAAACCGAATCCACTTTTGCCTTTGCCTCTTTTTGTTCTGCTTCACTCGCATTGGGCGGTAATGCAATTAAGATGTGAGCTGCTTTGAGCGTGCCAGCCGATTTACGTTTACTGATCAGCCGGATGATATGGTACCCTTTTGAGCTTTTTAAAGGTGCCGTATAGGAGCCAACGCGCAGCTTGTAAATCGCATTCTCAATGGAATAGGGAACCATTAATGTGCTTATAAAGCCAATGTATCCTTTAGCGACTTTTACGGCTTCGGCAGTAGAATAATTTAAGACCGTTTTTGTGAAATCGGCACCGTTTAGTAATTCTTTATAGGCTTTTTCAATTTTGGTTTTTGCAGCAAGGCTATCGGTTTCAAAACCTACAAATACATGCTCTATTTCCAATTCGTATTGGTTGCGTTCAAAAGCTTCTTCTGCCAATTGTTTGGTATAGGGTTGCTGTTTCAGAAATTGTTCGATCAATTGAGCCCTGAAACCGGCAACATCACTTTGGATGTTGGGTAAGGTATCTAATTGATTGTCTTTCGCAGCTTGCACTTTTAATTTAAAACGAATGTATAAATCAAGATATTCTCTGATGGATTTCTCATCTTTTGCTCCGGTATTGTTTTTTGAAAACGCTCTCCAGAATTCATTCTTGTCCACTTTGTTGTTTCCGTAGGTGAAAATGGTTTGCGCCTGTGTATTGAAGAAAAGTAAAGCAGAAAGCCCTGTAATCAGTATCGTACGTATCATGATCATTTGTTTTTTGAATTGGTTTTGGATCGTTGTGTCTCCAGTAATTCGTCCAACTGTTGCGGATTGATTTTTTTGGCAATGATTCTTTTATCTTGATCCAGCAAATATAGAGTGGGCGTTTGAAAAACATCATAATATTGCCGGAAACCGGGCTTGTTGTTTTTCTTTTCTTCCTCCCGCATTTCGAACGATTGGTACCAGTGCAGCCAGCCTTTGAGTTGGTGTTTTTGAATGAACTGCTTCCAGCTTTCTTTTACTGCCGGCAATTTACTTTTATCCGTTCGAACAGAATCTGTCAGTATTCCGATGAGTGTGATGCCACGTTGCTTCCATTTAGTGCGGAACAGACTGTCCATAACCGGAATTTGTTCGCGAC
This sequence comes from Chitinophagaceae bacterium, assembly GCA_947456025.1. Lineage (GTDB taxonomy): Bacteria > Bacteroidota > Bacteroidia > Chitinophagales > Chitinophagaceae > Lacibacter. The sequence goes on from CANGQQ010000103.1 coordinate 4,639, forward strand.
AATGACCGCAATCCGGATCCCAAAAAGCGAGAATGGTATAAGGCGATCGGATGTTGTGCAAATTGGTTTTTTGATCCAGCGTATCCAATAAATTCAGTTCCGCAGCGGGCTCACCAATGATATTACCCATAATGCTGTAGGCCCTGTTGTAAACCAATTCACGATCCTTATCACTCAGCCAGGTAACCTGATTGGTGAGGTAATACTTTTCAAACAAATGGAGAAACACCACATCAAGTCCCATGTATTTGGGGTTCATGTATTCATTGGTAAAACGGTTGATGTAATATTTAAACATTGTTTCACTTCCTCTGGAGGAAAGGATGAACCGGTCCACTTCCAGTTTTAAGGTGTCGGGATTTCGCACTACTTGTTCCATGTACCGGTTGAGCCGTTGTTCAAAAACCGGAGTGCGTAAAAGCCGTTCGTCTCCAATGGGAATGTCTTCCCAATATTGTTTTTTATAATTCTGGTAAGCAAGGATACTGTCAGATCGGTTGGCGCCCGGTCCCGGCTTGAAGACCGGTTCTTTCATCAACCGGAAGAGCAGGGACAAATAACTTTCCGGATGTTGTTGAATAAACTGTTCCCGCCATTCCTGAGCTTCTTCAAAGGCAGCGTTGATTTTTTTCTGAATTGAAAGACTGTCGGCCCGGTTTTTTGCCTGCGCCAATTCTTGTTGCAATGCGGGTAATTGCTTAAAGATGCGGGCTGTCGTTTTTTTATAGCTTTCCAGATGTTGGGTTTCATTTGATCCGGTGATGGATGCAATGGAGAAATCGGAAGTGTCTATATTGATGTGAAAGGTTTGTTCCTGATCAATCAACAGGTCAAAATAGCGTTTCTTTTCAGGGTCGATGATCAGGTAAAGACCTCCGGTTAATTTTTTTTCCCCTCTGAAAATGGCTGTTCCGTCGGGTTCCAGCAAAACCGAATCCTGCAGGTATTTCGATTCGCCAAAGTAATATCCCAGATACAGGTATGCTTTTGTGCCGACGGGCTTGTAGTTCAGTGATATCCGGTGTTCTTGTGCCGACAGCCCTGTCCAAAAACCCATAAACGCAATTAAGAGAAGTTTCATTTTCATAACAGAGGACGTAAAGTTATTTAAAATCAAATCAGCTCCTGTTAATGATTTGCAAAGTCGCGGAGTACTACCTTTGCACCGTGAAAAGGAAAAATAGAATACTCGAGCAAGTTACAATTGAAGATTATGCCGCTGAGGGCCGTTCGTTGGCAAGAGTCGACGGGAAGGTTGTTTTCGTTGAAGGTGCAGTCCCGGGCGATGTGGTGGATCTTTTGCTGACAAAAAGTAAAAAGGACTGGGCCGAGGGGCGCCCTGTTCATTTTCATGCGTATGCTCCGGACAGAGTAGACCCTTTTTGTCAGCATTTTGGATTGTGTGGCGGATGCAAATGGCAAATGCTGCCTTATGAATTGCAGTTAACCTACAAACAACGGGAGGTAGAACAGCATCTCAAGCGCATTGGTCGTATCGATGCGCCTCATGTATTGCCCATCATTGGAGCAGATGAAACCCGTTATTATCGCAATAAACTCGAATTTACGTTCAGTAACAAGCGCTTTTACACCAGGCAGGAACTGGCAGCGCGTGATGCCCGAAAGCAAGAAGATCCTGAAGGCCTCCCCGAAACGCCTGAACCGGCATTGGGTTTTCATGTTCCCCGTGTTTTTGACAAAGCCATTGACATTGAAACTTGCTATTTGCAGCAGGAACCCAGTAATGCCATTCGTAATTTTATCCGAAGTTTTTCCTTGCAGCAGGGCTATTCCTATTATGATATCCGTGCGCATCAAGGATGGCTCCGGACAATGATCGTAAGGCTAACCACAACCGGTGAACTGATGATCAACATTACATTTGGCTATGACGATGAACCGAAGCGCCGGACCTTATTCGATGCGTTGTTGGAGCGGTTTCCTGAAATTTCTACGCTGTTATATACCATCAATCCTAAATGGAATGACAGTATTTATGATTTAGAGCCGCAAATCTATTTTGGAAAGGGTTATGTAACGGAGCGACTCAACGCAGACGGACGAAGCGAGGGCTTTTTATTTAAAATCGGACCCAAGTCGTTTTTTCAAACGAATACAAAACAGGCCGAAAAGCTTTATGAGGTTACACGCTCATTTGCGAAACTGACGGGTTCAGAGATTTTATACGATTTGTATTGCGGTACCGGAAGCATCGGAATCTTCTGCAGTACCGGTGCCCGTAAAATTATAGGAGTAGAAACGGTTGAAGAGGCCATCACAGATGCGCATGAAAATGCGAAAATGAACGGGATCGGGCATGCTTCGTTCTTTGCGGGCGATGTCATTCAGGTTTGTACAGATTCATTTTTTGAGCAACATGGCCGTCCGGATGTCGTGATTACAGATCCGCCACGTGCCGGTATGCACGAAAAACTGGTGAAAAAACTACTTGAAATCGAAGCGCCGCGGATTGTTTATGTCAGTTGTAATCCGGCAACGCAGGCACGTGATCTGCAATGGTTGCAGGAAAAATATCAAATTGAGGCCTTACAACCCGTAGATCTGTTTCCACATACCCATCATATTGAAAATGTGGCCGCTTTGACCCTGCGTTAAAGAAATCATAGAATCAACAACATTCCCGAAATTCGCATTGTACAAGATTAAATTTTTCAAAACGTGAGTTTTCAGCAAATCAGACCCGGTCGTTTCGATGTACTGCCACCCGTCATCAAGAACCTGATTATTATCAATGCTCTTGTTTTGATGGCCCAGTATACAGGCGAAATGTGGGGTTATCAGCAAAGGATTACTGATTTATTTGCATTGCATAGTGTGCAGTCCTCCTTGTTTCGCCCACATCAGTTGGTCACGCATTTGTTCATGCATGGCGATTTTTTTCATTTCCTGTTTAATATGTTTGCCTTGTGGATGTTTGGAAACTTGTTGGAGAATCTGTGGGATTCCAAACGTTTTTTAATTTTTTACATCTTATGCGGTTTGGGTGCCGCAGCCTTGCACCTTCTCACTTTGGCACTCGAATTTCACGCTTTGGAACGAGAGGTCACTGCTTTTTTAAGTCGCACGACACCGGAGGAATTCAATGTCTTTTTGAAAGAAAACCAATCGATCTACCGGCACTTCAACGGACTTGAAATTGCGAAATTACAGCACGCCTGGCCGTCAGATCCTCAAAACAGCAATTATATTGACATTGCCCGTTCTTTAGTAAGGGATTTCGAGAAAACGAGTCTGGATGTCCCAACCGTGGGTGCATCAGGTGCTGTATTTGGATGCTTGGCGGCATTTGGCTATTTATTCCCCAACACACTCATATACATTTATTTCTTTTTCCCGATCAAGGCAAAATGGTTTGTGATTTTATATGCAGCGGCCGAATTGTGGATGGGAGTTCGGAACAGTGGCGGTAACGTTGCCCATTTTGCGCATTTGGGTGGGGCATTAATCGGCTTTTTACTTGTAGTGTACTGGAACAAAAAAAACAGAAAAATGTTTTTCTGATCAAATGATATTATGAACTTACTCAGGAAAGAACAAAATCGAAAAACCTTGTTAGGTGATGACGGGAATCCCTTGTTGTGGTTGATCTACATCAATGTCACTGTATTCATCATCTTGGGCTTTATACGTATCGTCTATGTTTTGAGTGATATGGATCTTGCCTTATTTGATACAGAAATCATGCATTGGTTCTCCTTGCCGGCAGA
>CANGQQ010000104.1 GCA_947456025.1 Chitinophagaceae bacterium
ATCTTTCAATAAGATATGGCCGATAACATCTTAAAAAGTAATCGTTTTCGTGTTTTTGGTTTAAGGTAAAAAAGGTGTTTATTAATAAGATTCTTTTTCATTAGGGAAATCTTTTGCTTTTACATCTGATATGTATTGTTGCACGGCACCTGTAATGGATTCATGTAAATTCAGGTATTGACGTAAAAAGCGTGGCTTGAATTCGGTGTTGATACCCAGAAGATCGTGCATAACCAAAACCTGCCCGTCACAATCAGGACCGGCTCCAATGCCTATAGTTGGAATTTCCAATGATTTCGAAACATCGCCGGCCAGTGTAGCAGGGATCTTTTCCAACACCAGGGCAAAACAACCTGCCTCTTGTAACAGTCGGGCGTCATTTCGTAATTTATTGGCTTCAGCTTCTTCTTTTGCCCGTACATTATAGGTGCCGAATTTATAAATAGATTGAGGCGTTAATCCCAAATGCCCCATGACAGGAATGCCGGCCGACACAATTCGTTTGATCGAATCCACAACTTCTTCTCCGCCTTCCAGTTTAATAGCATGTGCACCGGTCTCTTTCATGATTCGGATGGCACTGGCCAATGCAATGTCCGAATTGGATTGATAGGTGCCAAAAGGGAGATCCACTACCACCAAACAATGATGAATGCCTCTGATGACGGATTGCGCATGGTAAATCATCTGATCCAGCGTTATGGGTAGCGTTGTTTCATGTCCCGCCATTACATTACTGGCCGAATCGCCAACCAGCAAGACATCGATGCCTGCAGCATCAAACAAGCGGGCAAATGAAAAGTCATAGGCGGTAAGCATGGAGATTTTTTCGCCTTTTAGTTTCAATTTTTGTAAGGTATGCGTCGTGATTCGTTTGACTTCTTTATGTGTACTCATAAACAGTTCGTTGAAATCCTAGTAGATGATTCGAATGTGCTTTGAAGTCAAAGTTAACCTGATCTTGAATTAGAACTTCGCGTTTCTTTTTATTTCGTCGTACAAAAGATGGACCAATCCGTCGGCGAGACCAATTTTGGGTACAAATATTTCATTTGCACCGGCCCAACGCATCACATTGACATAAATTTGTAATGCAGGAACAAGTACATCGGCACGGTCTTCCCGTAATTTGTAAAGCAACATCCGTTCCTGTAAACTAAAACTGCTGAATTCTTTCAGGTAATCCTTTAAGAGCTCCAACTGGAGGGGTTTACCTTCTTTACGTTTCGAGATCGAAAATACTTTGTTGATGTTTCCGCCCGATCCAATAGCTATAATGTCGGCATAACCTTTTGTACGTTGTTTGATATAGGATTTCATCTCATCCCATTGGTTTTCCGATACCTGATTTTTGAGCAATCGAATCGTTCCAATGTTGAAGGATTCTTTAAACGATAACTTTCCGTTGGAGAAGAAGGTGAGTTCGGTACTTCCACCACCCACATCGATGTATAAATAGGTGTGGCCGGTTTCGAGATTTTCGGCTACATGATTTTCATAGATGTACGACGCTTCTTCGTCACCACTGATGATTTTGATTTCAATTCCGGTTTCCAATTTTACTTTTCGTAAAATGTCCTGAGCATTGGACGCATCACGCATGGCCGATGTTGCACAGGCTTTCAGATGCTTGACTTCATAAATATTTAAAAGATGCTTGTAGGCCTTAATGGTTTCTACGATCCGGTTGACTTTTTCTTTTGAGATAGTGCCTGTTTCAAACACATCGAATCCCAGGCGAAGCGGAACACGGATAAGATTCAGTTTATTAAAAAGTGGAATGCCTTTTTCATTTTCAACAACTTCTGTGATCAATAACCGGGCGGCATTACTGCCTATGTCGATGGCGGCCAGTTTCAATTTGCTTCAAGGTTTTTTGATAGAGGAAATTGTAAATTTCAACCTGTGAACGTATGGTTTTCCCTTTCGTTTGAACATACTTGTTCTCGAGTTGATTGTCTAAGATCCTCGCTTTTACATTGTCTTTTAACTGGATGGAAAGATAATCTTTTAATTCTTGTTTTAAAATGCTGTTGTTGATTTCAACCGCCGCTTCGATACGATGATCCAGATTTCGTACCATCCAGTCTGCCGAAGATAAATAAACTTTCTCGTTACCCTTGTTGTGAAATATTAACACGCGACTGTGTTCCAGGTACTGGTCTACAATACTGATGGCATGGATGCCTTTTTTGAATTTAGCTTGATCGGTCAGCATACAAAAAATTCCCCGCACAACCAATTGGATGGGTACTCCTGCTGAAGCCGCTTCGTAGAGTTTTTCAATCATTTCTTCATCGGACAAACTGTTCATTTTCAAAATGATTCCACTCTCCAAACCTTTTTGCGCATTTTTTATCTCATTGTTGATCTGTTGAATAAAGAAACGACGCATTTTTACCGGGCTGACCAATAGGGTTTTGCACTGTCTTAAAATCTGCATCCTGTTTGCCAAAGGTCGTTCCAGAAAGAGGAAGATACGATTGATATCTGCCATGATGTTTCGGTTGGCGGTCAGCAAACAATGATCGCCATATACCTTTGATGTACTTTCATTTAAGTTGCCTGTACTCACAAAGCCGTACTGAATGGTTTTCTGTTGTACGCGTTTTTTGATGAGGCAGATTTTGGCATGTACTTTCATATCAGGAATACCAACCAGTACTTTAATGCCTTCCAGTTCCAGCTTTTCTTTCCATTCCAGATTCGCTTCTTCCTCAAATCGGGCTCGTAACTCCAGCATAACGGTTACTTTCTTGCCATTTCTTGCTGCATTGATTAATGCATTGATGACTTTAGAATTTTCTGCCAAACGGTAGGCTGTAATTTTGATCTCTTGTACATCTGTATCCATGGCAGCTTCCCTCAACAGGTCGGTAACACTATCATACGCATGATAGGGGAAATGGAGAAGAATATCTTGTTTCAAGACACTGTCCGTCACACGAATAGCTTTTTGCAGAAGGGGATGTACAAAGGGCTTCTTGCGTTCCTGTTTTTGTGAAAAAACAGAAGCCGGGAAATCCATGAAATTTCGAAAGTTGTGTATTCTTCCTCCGGGTATGATGTTGTCTTTCCGTGTCAAATTGAGTCTGCGAATCAGGTATTCCAACAAACCGGCATCAATTTCTTTGTCATAGATAAACCGAACCGGTTTTCCCTTTCTTCGGTTTTTGATTCCTTTTTCAATTTTTTGAATCAATGTGGAACTCAGGTCGCTGTCCAGATCCAGTTCCGCATCTTTTGTTACTTTGATGATGTGTGACTGGTACCGATCAAATTCCATGAACGAAAAAATCTTCGGTATACAAAACCGAATGAGATCCTCCATCAAAATAAAGTGATGCTTGCCGGCAGGTGAGGGGAGTGGTATAAATCTTCTTTTATTGCGCGCAGGCACTTCTATAAGCGCATACTTTTTTTGATACGCATTTTTTGAGTGGCTCATAGCAACCGCCAGGTACAGGGATCGTTCCCTTAAATAGGGAGTTTGCTGGGTACTCTCAATCATTAGAGGAATCACTTCATGCCGGATTTCCTCATCAAAATACGTTTCGATGTACTGCTTTTGATCTTTGTTTAACTGTGTTTCATTTAAAAGAACAATACCTTCTTTTTTCAGGTCCTGTTGCACATGTTTCCAGATGCGATTGAATTCGTTTTGTTGTTGCAAAACGACCTCCTGAATTTGTTCTAAAATTTGTAAAGGATTTTTTTCAAGGTGCATTTTCTTTTTGGACGTGTTTCCGATTTCGGCCATACGTTTCAACGTGGCTACCCGAACTCTGAAAAACTCATCCAGATTATTTGAAAAAATCCCCAAAAAGCGGATGCGCTCACGAAGCGGAACGGACGTGTCGTTTGCTTCCTGGAGAACCCGTGCATTGAATGATAACCAACTAATATCCCTTACGATCGACTTACGTTTTACTGATGGCATAACAATGTTTCCCTTGGAAGGATATCCAAAAATACACACGAATTCAATGGTGGAATATTAAGTTTTTTAAAATTTCCGCACTTAAAGACGGCTGATTCTGTCGGCTAAGCTTGTAGTTGATACACCCGGTATCAATGGGATGATCTCAACCTTTCCTCCGTTTTGCAGCACATCTTCAGCTCCTACAATGGATTCAAGAGTATAATCGCCACCCTTTACCAAAACATCGGGTATCACAGTTTGAATCAAGTCTAAAGGTGTTTCTTGTTCAAAAACCACAACTGCATCAACCACCATGAGCGATGCAAGCAGCAATGCCCGGTCTTGTTCTTTGTTGATGGGTCTCTCGGGACCTTTAATACGATTAATGGATTTGTCTGAATTTAAACCTACAATTAAATAATCGCCAAATGCAGCGGCTTGTTCCAATGAATGAATATGCCCTGCGTGTAAAATATCGAAGCAGCCATTGGTAAACACGATTTTTTTATTGAGCAATCTGCAACGGGCAATTGCGGCTTGTAGTTGAGCCACATTCATGATTTTATTGTGGGTATATGTTGAAATATTCATGGAACGATTTCTTTTATAATTGCCGTATTTACAATCTTATTACGCTTCTCTCATTCGGATACCCCCAATCGGTAGCGACTTTTCATCTTTTGGATTTTACTCATTCAGGTCTAACGTTCATTGCGGTTGATGATGGGAAGTACAATAAAACTGAATAAGCCGCCTAACAATAAAACGGCCGTTTGCGCGATCCATAAAATCCAGCCAAAAGTAAATCCTACTAATTGTGGAATTTGATACAACAAGAGTGTTTCCTGAATTGCAAATTGATAGGCACCCAAACCTCCTTGTGTAACAATCATACCAACGCTTCCAAACGATAAAATTGAAAGTGCTTCCTTGGGACCTAAATGGGCGACTTCTTCCATAGCATAAAACCCGATCCATGAACTTAAAAAATACAACGACCAAATGATGAGGGAGTAGAGAATAAATAAGCCTTTTTTTTGAATGTAGCGGATACTGATCAGGCCGCTCCAAATACCATTTAAAATGGATTTGATTTTTAATGTTAGCGTGTGATTTCCTGTACGCTTACGAAGGAGCCTGATAAGGATGAGCAAAACAACAACAATCAAAATAACGACTGCTGCGTTTTTGAAATTGAGGTTTCCTTGTACCGAGGAACCGGCTTTCCCAATTAGCTGCAATGCAAAATCACCAACAATGTTAAATTGTACGAGAATGGTGATTACAAATACTGAAATCAGACACATCAGATCCACTGCTCGTTCAGCTACAATTGTTCCAACGAGTTTATCGGGGCCTAATTTTTCATAACGAGCCAAAATGGTACATTTCAAAACTTCACCCAGTCTGGGTAAAGCCAGATTGGCCATGTAACCAATCATTACCGCATTGAACACATTGAATGTGGAGGGCTTATAACCAAGTGGTTCCATTAATATTTTCCAACGCAGTGCTCTGAAAAAATGGCTCAGTAACAACAGCAGGAAAACAGGAAGAAATAAAATGAATTTTGCTTTTCGAATGGATTCTGCAATTTGAAGCCAGCCTTTTTCATCAATTCCTTTTGACATCCACCATACAATAAACACACCCAACCCTAAAAAGAAGATGAATTGCAGTAGGGTTATGATGCGTTTTCGTAACATGTGCTCTCAGTAATTAGAGTTTGTTCCCTTCTTTGGGAAAGACCAACCAGGGTTTAAATGTTTTGGCCTCTTCAAACTGCATGGTGGCATAAGATATAATAATAACTACATCGCCAACGGCACCTTGTCGGGCGGCGGGACCGTTTAAACAACATACGCCGCTTCCTCTTTTACCTTTTATGACGTAGGTTTCCAGACGATTTCCGTTATTGACGTTGACCACTTGAATTTTTTCGTGTTCAATGATATTGGCTGCATCCATCAGGTCTTCATCCAGCGTTAAACTGCCAACGTAGTGCAGATTGGCTTCCGTAATGGATGCACGGTGGATTTTAGACTTTAATATTTCGATTTCCATATTGCAAATTTAATTTGAAACTTTTGAATCCGTAGTGGTATCTGTTAAAACGAGGTTGTCGATCAGTCGGACATCATTGATAAAAGCCGCAATCAGTGCTACTGCATGTTGTTCCGGATCGTATTTTTTAATTGGTTGCAGTGTTAATGCATCGGCAATTTCGGCATAATCCACCCGAAATCCATGGTGGGTCAAATCTTCTTGAACTTTTATTTTGATTTCTTCTAATTCCAGTTTCCCGTACCAGGATTTCATGTTTAATAAGCACCGATAGATTTGGCTCGCAGTTTTGCGTGATTCGGTATCAAGTCGAATGTTGCGGCTGCTCATAGCAAGACCGTCCTGTTCTCTCAGGGTGGGGACGATTTTTATTTTCGTATTCTGTTTGTAGGTTCTCAGTTCCAGCAACCGATGGAGGACCATGCATTGCTGATAGTCTTTTTGCCCCAGATAAAGGGTGTCGGGTTCTACAATCGTTAAAAGGTGGTCTACAATTTGACAAACACCCTGAAAGTGTCCCGGTCTGTATTTTCCTTCCAAAATCGTTTCCAGTGAACCGATCGGGAATTGTTCCAACAATGCGGTACCTGAAGGATACATTTCCTCAACAGAAGGGAGAAACAGGATGGAACATTGCATGGTTTCCAGTTTTTTTATGTCCTGTTGCAATGTTTGAGGATATTTTTCAAAATCAGTGGGGTCGTTGAACTGCGTAGGATTGACAAAAATGCTGCAGATCGTTTTGTCGTGTTCCTTCCGAGAAGCCTTTATCAGTTCCATGTGTCCATCATGTAAAGCACCCATGGTAGGAACAAAACCCAGTTTTTTCCCTGTTTGCCTTTCGCGCAACAGTTGTTTTTTCAGGTCCTCTGTCTTGTGAAAAATGAGCATAGGGCGGCAATAATACCACAGAAATCCTTAAAAAAGAGACGATTCGTTAAAATTCTTTACCTTTGCACACCTCAAATAATACAGTAAAGATTTCATAACAAACGCAAATGGTAGCAGCAAAGAAAAGAATATTATTCATAGCAAGTGAGATGTCGCCCTACCTGGAAGAGACCGATTTCTCTTCTTTTGTGAATCAACTGGCTATAAAATCGAACGACAGCGGTTATGAAATCAGATGCATCATGCCAAGATTCGGTGTTATTAATGAAAGAAGGCACAGATTGCACGAGGTGGTTCGGTTGAGCGGTATCAATGTTACCATTGATAATGACGACTATCCGTTACAAATTAAAGTAGCATCTCTTCCCAACGCCCGCTTACAAGTTTACTTTTTAGAAAATGAGGATTTTTTCAAACGTAAATTCATTTTTCACGATGAAAATGAAAAATGGTTTGACGATAATGACCTCCGGACTATTTTCTATTGTAAAGGCGCTTTGGAAACTGTAAAGAAATTTGGCTGGCCTCCGGACATTATCCATTGCAGTGGCTGGATGACCGGTTTAATACCTTTGTATATCAAAACCGCTTATAAAAAAGAGCCGGTTTTCAGTAACAGTAAGGTCGTCTTTACCATTGGTCAAAATACGTTTAAAGAAAAGCTGGGTTCAAAGTTTTTAAAACTGGCGAACATCCATGCCAATATGAAGGATAAAGATTTTGAGCCCTTTAAGGATGTAAACAATACTTCATTGTTCAGAGGTGGTGCTGCTTATGCCGATGCGATCACTTTTGGTGCTGAAAAAACGGATAAAAAACTGGTGGAAGAGTTTTCGAAAGTTCGGGGCAAAAAAGTGATTCCCTATAAAGAGGAAGATGCTTTAACAGACTATTTGCAACTCTTTAGTGACCTTTCCTCAAAATAACAAAGGCTCTCATGACGCGTTTTATGATCTCGGCTAAAAAAGGAATCCGGCTGTTTCATCTTTTTACTGTTCTTGGTATACTCTTCATTTCCGGATGTAATAAATTAGAAAATACTACACTGGGTGCCGAACTTTTACCCGGAACCGATCAGTTGATAACCGATACCATGTTGATCCCGGTTTCTACCATTTCTTTTATCGAACAGGATACAACTGTAACCGGAAAAAGAGAGCAACACCTGATCGGTTATTTTAATGATCCGATGTTTGGTACAACAACGGGAGCTGCCTATTTTCAAACAGTTCCGTTTTCATATCCTTTTCAATTTCAGGTTTCGAAGGACAGTTTGTTTCTTGATTCAATCGTTTTGTCGCTCTCATTCACAGGAACTTATGGTGATACCAATGCGGTATCACGATTTAGTGTGTACCGGATTACCGATCCCAATTTTAAGCCGGATCGCAGATACAAAATCAACGAAGCGCCTGATTTCTTCACAACAGATTTTTTAGGCTCGAAATCATTCACGGCTGCAGAAATCCGAAAAG
>CANGQQ010000105.1 GCA_947456025.1 Chitinophagaceae bacterium
ATCAAGCGTCTTGGTTTCAATGCCATTGAATTGATGCCTGTGAATGAGTTTGATGGTAACAACAGTTGGGGGTACAATCCGGCACATTTCTTTGCTGTAGACAAAATGTATGGTACAAAAAATGATTTGAAGGCCTTTATTGATAAAGCGCATGAAATGGGAATCGCGGTGATTATTGATGTCGTGTTCAATCATGCAACCGGAGATAACCCTTTGGCCGCCATGTGGTGGAATTCAACCACCAACAAGCCGGCTGCCAATAATCCTTACTTTAATGTAGATGCCAACCATCCGTTTGGATTTTTTAATGATTTCAATCACAGTAAGACTATCACCAGAGATTACGTGAAGCGTTACATCGAATTTTGGCTGAAGGAGTACCGTGTTGATGGTTTCCGCTGGGATTTGAGTAAAGGCTTTACCCCTGAAGGATTTGTTGCGGATTGGAATGCTAGGATTGATTGGCGTATTGAATTATGGCAGGATTACTACAATAAGATGAATGCAGTATCGCCGGGTTCTTATTGTATTTTAGAGCATTTGGGAAGCGAGAGTGAAGAAGCCGAGTTGGCTAAACGTGAAATGATGTTGTGGGGCGAAATGCATGCACAATTCAAGCAAAATGTCATCGGCTTTCCAACAGCAGGAGCTGAAAATTTGAATAGTGTACACTGGAAAAATCGTGGCGGCGGATGGAATGATTCTTACCTGGATACCAGACCTCACTTGGTTACCTATGCTGTCAGTCATGACAAAGAGCGTATTATGAACGAGAGTCTGTTTTTCGGAAATACATCTCAGTCTGGACATAATGTAAGGACTGAGAATATTGCCCTACGTCGTTCCGAGTCGATGGGCGGGTTCTTAATGTCCTTTCCGGGCCCCAAAATGATCTGGCAGTTTGATGAATTGGGCTATGATGTATCTATTATGGGTTGTGCGCCTACATGGGCTCCGCCTTCTCCGTATCCAACAAATGAGTCCTGCAAAACCGATCCGAAACCGGTTCGTTGGAACTATTACACGTTTGGTCCGCGCATGCGCATTTTTGAAACTTATGCGGCTATGGCAAGATTGAGAAACCTATACAAAGAGGCCTTCCGTTCTCCGTTTCTTGCTGGAGGAACCAACTTAAGTGGTAACGTGAAAACGATTGTCGTTGATGCCAATGGGATCAATACATCGGGATTAAAATATGTTGCTGTGTGCAATTTTGATGTTGTAACACAAAATCCAACTGTAACATTCCCCGGAAACGGAACATGGTTTGATTATTTGAATGGGGGCTCTATCAATGTAACTACGGGTAGCGCTCAAATCTCTTTACCCGCTGGTGTATTCAGAATCTATTTGAATCAAAACGTTTCCGGTGGCGTTGTAACCAGTTTGCGTGATGTTATTGCCAACAATAATGAGTTCAAGCTGTCTGTTAGTCCCAATCCGGTTACAACCAGCGCCATGGTACAGTATGAACTGCCTCGCAGTGGAAAAGTGCAATTGCAACTGATCAATCTGCAAGGACAGGTTGTGGCTGCACAAAATATGGGCTTTCAGTTGAAGGGAGTACAAACCTACCAATTGAATCCATCCCAACTGGCTGGTACGGTATTGCCTTCCGGACAATACATCCTTCAGGTTCGTGTTGATAATATGGTGCGCTATGAAAAGATCATGCTGCAGCAAAAACCCTGATGAATTTGTCTTGGTTAGATGATTTGCGTCAGTGTTTTAAGTTTTCAGGGGCGGGAACTTTACCGCGCTTAAAAAATTTTTAACAAAACGTTAATTAATAATAAGTTAACGTTATATTGCATAACTCTTAAAACTAAAACTTCAGATTATGACCTTCAAACGACTGCTTGCCAAAACAGGGGCACTTCTGCTCATGCTGTTGGCTTTAGCACAATTCAGTTTTGCACAGGGAAAAACCGTAACCGGTAAGGTTACCGACAGCAAAGACGGTAGTGCTGTTCAAAATGCTTCTGTTTCGATCAAGGGAACTTCTCGTGGTACTACAACCGACGCTGCGGGTAATTTTAGAATTGCGGTAGAGAATGAAAATACGGTTTTAGTAATCTCTTCAGTAGGATTCTCTCGTATTGAGGTAAAGGTTGGAGAACAAACACAATTGACTATTAATTTGGTCTCTTCAAGTGCCGCGTTGAATGAGGTAGTGGTAGTGGGTTACGGTACACAACGTAAAAAAGACCTAACGGGAGCTGTAACTAAAATTGGCGAAAAAGATTTTAACCAAGGACCTATTACAAATCCGCTTCAGCAGATTAACGGTCGTGCGGCCGGTGTCAACGTAACGCAAACCGGTAGTGAGCCCGGTGTTGCACCCAGCATCCGTATTCGTGGTATAACCTCTTTGATTGGCGGTAATGATCCTTTGGTGGTGGTTGATGGAATTCAGGGGGATCTTGGTCTTTTGAATCAAATACCTCCAAGTGAGATCGAATCAGTTGACATCTTGAAAGATGCATCTGCAACCGCAATTTACGGTTCTCGTGGTGCGGCTGGTGTGTTGTTGGTTACAACCAAAAAAGGAAGAGCCGGCAAAACAACATTGGAATATTCTGCGGTAGCTTCTGTAGAACAAATAGCTAAAAAATACGAATTGTTAAGCGCTGCTGAATGGAGAGCGGAAGCGGCTAAGCGTTTGACCAACCCAACTGATTTTGGTGCCAATACCGACTGGTTTGATAAAATTACCCGCAATGGATTTCAGCACAACCACAATCTGGCTTTCAGTGGCGGTTCTGCGAATTTCAACTACCGTGCATCTTTAACAGCGATCTTACAAGATGGTATCGTGATTAACTCCGGTTTCCAAAACTATATTGGTCGTTTCCAGGCTACTCAAAAAGCGCTGGACAATAAATTGACACTTTCGATGAATCTGAACTCCGGTCTTACGGATTGGAGATACAATGGGCCAGGTGTAGTAGGTGCCGCTTATTTCCGTCGTCCTACAGATCCGGTGTTTAAAGCAAATCCAACTCCCGGTGATCGGAATGGTGATTATTTCATCGATCCCACTTCTTTTGGGTATTTGAACCCATATGCTCGTGCAAAAGAAATTATAGATGGACGTCAAC
The DNA here is from genome assembly GCA_947456025.1 of Chitinophagaceae bacterium. Taxonomy (GTDB): domain Bacteria; phylum Bacteroidota; class Bacteroidia; order Chitinophagales; family Chitinophagaceae; genus Lacibacter. The sequence goes on from CANGQQ010000105.1 coordinate 3,102, forward strand.
AAAATAGTTTGTTCGGAAGTTTCCGTGCCGACTATGAATTATTTAAAGGATTTACAGCCAGTTGGTTTGGTTCCTGGAGAAAAGTAAATGGTGTGTATGGTGGGTATCAAGCTCCTAAGACGACGCTTGAATCAGCAAGAAACCAAAACGGAATTGCCAACCGCAATACGGAGTTGAGTAATGAGCGTTTGACCAACATCATATTAAACTATAAAAAGAGTACCGGTGATCACTCTTTCGATGTAACGGGTGTTTACGAATGGCAAAAAGCAATCTACGAGGGTTTCAATGTTACGGGTCGTGGCTTTGTCAATGATTTTACATCATTCAACGCTTTGCAAACCGGAACTGTAGGCAGTTTTCAGGCTGGCGATATGAGTTCTTTTAAAAATGATCAAACACTGGTATCGTTCTTGGGTCGTCTGAATTATACGTATAAAGGCAAATATCTGTTGACGGCAAGTTTCCGTCGTGACGGATCTTCTAAATTTGGAGCCAATAACAGATGGGCAAGTTTCCCTTCTGTAAATGTCGCTTGGAGACTTAGCCAGGAAGAATTCTTAAGAAATTCCCGTTATGTAAACGATCTTAAACTGCGTTTGGGTTATGGTGTAACGGGTAACCAGCAAGGTTTAGGCCCGTTGAACTCTGTTCGATTGGTGAATCCAAGTGGTACTGCTTTCTTTGGCGGTTCAACCATACCGAATTTTGCCATTACACAAAATGAAAACAGGGATCTGCGTTGGGAAACACGTAGAATGTTGAATGCCGGGTTGGATTTCTCGTTGTTGAAAAACAACAAGTTAACCGGTACCATTGATGTATTTACCGGTGAAACGCGTGATTTATTGTTTGGATATGCAGTACCGCAACCTCCTTATCCGTTTGGAAGCATCACTGCAAATGTGGGTACGATCTTAAATCGTGGTTTGGAAGTAACGTTGAACTATAATTTGTTGAATACCCGCGATTGGAACGTCATGCTCTCCGGTAACTTCACCACCATTCGTACAAGAGTAAAGAGTCTGAGTGGCTCACTCAATGGTATTCCCTTATTGACAGATACTGTTGCCTGGGGTGCTGCTGAAGCCATCGGTGTTGGTGGAAACTTTAATAGTTCCTATTTGATGACAGGTCAGCCGATTGGAACCTTCTTCCTGCCACGCCATGCAGGGGTAGACGCAAGCGGGACTCAATTGATTGAGGATCTGGATAAGAACGGAACCATTGATTATGCAGACAGAGGCGGAGACCGTGCCATTGCCGGACAGGCATTACCCAAATTTACCTGGGCATTTACTCCTTCGATTTCTTACAAAAACTTTGACCTCAATATTGTTACAAGAGGTGCGCACGGTCATAAAATTTACAATAACCGCAGAGCACAGTTGAGCATGATGGATCGTTTGGGTACATCCAATGTATTGAAAGATGCACCTGCCTTGGGTATTAGAACTGTTTCAGGCCCCAGTGACTTGTGGTTGGAGAAAGGCGACTTTGTTCGTATCGAGAATGTAACCCTTGGTTATAAGATTAATGTTGCGAACGTTAAACTTATCAGCGGCTTGCGTGTTTATGTTACAGGAAACAACTTAGCTGTATTTACCGGCTATACCGGTATTGATCCTGAGTTGAATGCCGGTGGTGGTTCTGGCGGTGGAATTGATTTCGGAATCTACCCCCGTGTCAGAAGTTTTGCAGTTGGTTTAAACGTAAGTTTTAAATAATCAAATTAATATATCACGTATGAAAAAAATATTTTTTATAATCACCCTGGGCACTCTGTTTACTGCAGGGTGTACCAAATTGGATGAAGGTATTTACGACAGACAAGTAGCCAGTGAATTCTATGCCACACCAGAGGGAATCAATGCTGCATTGGCGGATTTGTATAGTGAAATCAGAGGAAAAGATTGGTTTATTGGATATGCCGGCACTGACAGAGGTTGGTACGATCTTAATGAAGTTTCAACCGATGAAATGATGATTCCAACCCGTAGTACGGGCGACTGGGATGATGGTGGTATTTGGCGGCAAATCTATTTGCATCAATGGACTCCGGGGCATCCATTTATAGAAGGAACCTGGAATTGGCTCTATCGTGGCGTGTTCAAAACCAATCTGGCCGTTGATCTTTTAACCAATGCAAAGGCAGATCCTTCAAAAATTGCTGAGGCAAAAGTGTACAGGGCTTTTTTGTATTTTTTATTGGTTGATGGTTGGGGGAATGTTCCTTTTTACACACAAAATACGCTAACAGTTGATCAAATTCCCCAACAAGAGCGTTCAAAAACGTACAAATGGATACTTGAAGAGCTTACTGCAAATGTTCCTTTGTTAGTGGCTGATAAAGGCGGGCAGTATTACGGTCGTTTCAATCGTTGGGCAGGTTATGCGCTTCTTGCTAAAGTGTATCTGAATGGTAAAGTTTATGGTGGAACGGAAACCGATCCGTTGGACGGTACAAAAACAAATTGGGACCGTGCTATCCAATACAGTGATTCTATTATCCTGAAAGGTGGATTTTCATTGCATCCCAACTACCTCTCCATTTTTGGTGATACCAATCCCGGGGATGAATCCATAATGTCTATTTTCATTGATGCCAACACCGCGCCTCGTAACATTATCGGGATCCGCTCGCTACGTGCCGAGCAAGGCTCCGCTGAATTTGGTTTCAGTACCTGGGGTGGTTCTACCTGTCATCAGGATTTCTACAACAAGTATGAAGCCGGTGATATTCGTAGAAATCAGTGGATTCTGGGTGCACAACCCGGCGGGATCACTTACGTGAAAGAAATATCCTCGTTAACCAGCGCAGGTCCTTATGAAGGCGCCCGCAACATCAAATACAAACCTGTTGCTCCTTACAACGGTAACGCAGCTTCAAATGATTTTGTCATCTATCGTTATGCCGATGTATTGTTGACAAAGGCAGAATGTCTTGTTCGTAAAGGACAGGCAGCGGCTGCTAAAACATTAATGGATGAGTTACGTACACGAGCAGGTTTGAGCGCCTGGCCTTCCAATCCAACACTGGATGATGTATTGGATGAAAGAGGTCGTGAATTGTGCTGGGAAGGGTTTCGTCGTCAAGATCAGATTCGGTTTGGTAAGTTCCTTGCGACACGTGATTTCAAGCCGGCTTCCCCTGTACATGTAGAAGTATTTCCTATTCCAACTTCTGCGTTGAATACCAATCGTAAATTGATTCAGAATACAGGATATTAAACCATTTAAAAAGAATCGAAAATGAAAAAAATAACATCATTGTTCTCAGTTACTGCATTATTGATGGCAGTAATACTGTGGGGATGTAAAAAGGATTCAGAAATCCCAACGTTAGGAACGTTTGGAATTGAAGATTACGACATCATTCAGGTTACCAATTCAAAACCGAATGTTCCTGTTGTTCTTAGCTACGGCGACGATCAGGAAATTGACAGTATTTACATCAGCATTGCTTTAGAGTCTGCTCCTGATACACGCATCGCGGGTACGACCATCAGAAACTTTGTCAATTCTTCCACCGGTCAAACAACAGTTAAGATTCCTTTTCCGCTTCCTGCGGCTGGCGCTCCTTCAGGACTTTATGTAATTTCTTATACCATTACGGATAAAAAGGGAAAATCATTTTCTAAAAGTTACAGAGTAAATATCCTGAACACTCAGTCTGCATCCAGTGTAAACTGTACAGGATCTTTCCCTTCTTCGCCTTTACCGACCGGTAAAAATGTATGGCTCTACGTAACAGCCCCCAGTAATACTGATGGTGAAGATTTGTACGTGAGCGGAAATTTTGAGGGTTCATTAGGTTGTGGTACCGGTGATTGGTCCGGTGGCGGCAATCCTTGTTTAAAGCTTACAAAAGTTGATGGCTCCAATACTTGCTACTACATTGCTTTGAATCTTACAGGAAGCTCCGAATTTAAAATCACTCGTGGAAGTTGGAGTAAAGTAATGAAGAAATCAGATGGAGAAGAAGCCGATAACATCAAATGGAATTCGACATCTTCTCAGTTTTTTACAATAAGTAACTGGGCCGATCGTGTTGTATTGCCGCCTACCTCACTTCCTGAAGCAGGTATTGCAACGGGTAAACTGTCCATTGTGGCAGACGTTAAAAGCACAGACGATGCAATTAAATATTATCTGGTTAAAAAGGGAAATCCTGTAACCGATAAAAGTATTCCGATGATTCGTGTTGCCAATACAACAAAAGTAATTGGCCTTGTACCTAAAGATCAAACTTCTGAGTACAACATTGTTAAAGAAGACAAAAAAGGTGTGAATTCATGGGGCTTCGAAACACTTGCAGGTAAATGGGACGGCAAAACCAATCCGATCAATGTAACGGTTTCCTATTTTGAAGGCGATCCTTCCATCATTGCAGTGCCTCCACAACTTTATATGATTGGAAGTGCAACTCCTGAAGGCTGGTCAGCACCTGTAACGGATGCTCAGAAGTATACGAAAATTTCAGATGGAGTGTTTGAAATTACCATCAACCTTACAACGGGCGGCGCTTATCTGCTTTTTGAAAACAACGTCGGTTGCTGCTGGTGGCAACAGAAAGTAGGCGGTAATGATAAGTTGGGCGGACGATTGATCTATGGTGGAGGAGATATCCCTTCACCGGACGAGAGCGGCACCTACAAAATCACTGTCGACTTCACAAAAGAGTCTTACAAGTTGGTGAAACAACCCTAATTTAATACAATGATTTTCAGGCCGACACTTCAAAGTGTCGGCCTTTTTTTATACCCTTTCCGTGCATATTCAGTACTTTTGTGCCCTCTAATTCAATGCTATGGCTTCTTTGCGTGAAAAGCTGGATCTGAATCGTTTACCCCAACACATTGCCATCATCATGGATGGCAACGGACGCTGGGCGAAGGAACATGGCCAGGATCGCTTGTTTGGCCATTTTCAGGGTGTGGAGAGCGTGCGGAACATTGTAGAAGGATCGGCGGAGTTGGGCATCAAGTACCTTACGTTGTATGCTTTCAGTACCGAAAACTGGGACCGCCCTATTGAAGAAGTTACCGGCTTGATGGAGCTGCTGGTAGATACCATCAAAAAGGAAACGGCTACACTGAATAAAAACAACATCCGCCTTCATGTGATCGGAGACATTCACATGTTGCCGGAGTATGCACAAAAAGAATTGCAGGAAAGCCTTGATTTTTTAAGTCAGAATACCGGGCTCAACCTCATCATGGCGCTCAGTTACAGCAGCCGCTGGGA
>CANGQQ010000106.1 GCA_947456025.1 Chitinophagaceae bacterium
CTGCTAAAATAGGGATTACCTGCTGCCGCAACAACTCAATGCTGTAGATTTGTACCCTCTTTTGAAAGATTACTATCGCATATTGAACCTTCCGGAAACGGCTAGCAGGCACGAAATCAAAAAAGCCTTTCGGAAATTGGCGTTTCAATTTCATCCCGATAAAAACCCATTGGACCCATATGCCGAAGCGCATTTCAGGGAAATCCAGGAAGCCTGTGAAGTATTGCTGCATCCACATAAACGCGAACAATACCTTCAGCAACGCAGTGCCATGAAAGCAAAAGGCTATCGGTTTCAGGAACCCGGTAACGAACCGGCTTCCATACTCATCCAATGCCTTGAACTGAGCAAACAAATTGCATTCATGGATGTGCACCGCATGGATTTTAAAGGAATCGCCAAGCGAATGACGTTGCTGCTCAACCGTGAAGTTGTGGAACAACTCCTGACGCTTAATGAGTCTGAAGTCAACCGATCGATCATCACACTACTGCTCAAAACACTCGAGCCATTTCCATTAGCCGAATGTGCACGGGTATGCAACCCATTATTGCAACTTGCCGCAACGGACAACCGGGCAACCGAGCAGATCCATCAGTTTCTGAAACGAAAAAAACAACAGGAACAATGGCGATCCTACCGGATCATACTGGCACTCCTCACAGTATTGGTTCTTTGTCTGCTCATTTATTTTGCCGGAAACCGTTAAGGCCGTTCTATCCTATCTTTGCCGCATGCATTATGTATCGGCCGAAAACCTGAGTAAGAGTTACGGCATCACGCCCTTGTTTTCGAATATCTCGTTTCATGTACAGGAAGGGGATAAAATTGCATTGATTGCCCGCAATGGTTCGGGCAAATCGACATTGTTGAAAATTTTAGCCGGAAAAGAAACGGCAGATACCGGACAATGTCGGGTTCACAAAGACGTAGACATTGCTTTGTTTGAACAGGAGCCCGGATTTGACGAATCCAAAAGCATCCTCGACAATCTGTTTCAACACAACCATCCGGTGATCAATGCGATCAAAAATTATGAAGCCATCAGTGAAAAAGATGATACGGAAGCGCTGAATGCAGCCATCGTTCAAATGGATGAGCTGGGCGCCTGGGACTTCGACTCCAAAGTAAAACAGATTCTGGGCAAACTCAATATCCACCATCTGCAACAGATCGTAGGCACCCTTTCGGGCGGACAACGCAAACGGGTGGCTTTGGCACGTACCTTGATTGATATTGGTTTCGACCATAAACATGTACTGCTGATCATGGACGAACCCACCAACCATCTGGATGTTGAAATGGTGGAGTGGCTGGAACATTACCTCAATAAAGAAAACATTACCCTCCTGCTGGTTACGCACGACCGCTATTTTCTGGATGCCGTTTGTGAAGAGATCTGGGAACTGGATGGAAGCAATCTTTATACGTACAAAGGCGATTACCAAAACTATCTGGAAAAGAAAACCGCACGCATCGAAAGTGAGTTGTCCAGCATCGATAAAGCCAAAAACCTCTACCGTAAGGAACTGGAATGGATGCGCAAGCAACCCAAAGCACGTACGACCAAAAGCAAGGCACGACAGGATCATTTTTATGATGTTGAAGCCAAAGCCAAACAACGGATCGAAGACCGGCAGGTACAACTCCAAATGAAAATGAATCGTTTGGGCGGCAAAGTTCTGGAATTGAAAAAGGTGTACAAAAGTTTTGGTGATAAAGTGATTCTGAAGGGGTTCGATTATACCTTCAAAAAAGGGGAACGTGTGGGTGTAGTCGGAAAAAACGGAGCCGGAAAATCAACATTCATCGAGCTGATTCAAGGCTTACAACAACCCGACAACGGTAAGATCAATGTAGGCGACACCGTTGTTTTTGGCAACTATTCGCAGAAGGGACTGGAAATAAAAGAAGATTGTCGTGTTATTGAATACGTAAAAAACATTGCCGAAAGTTTCCCGCTTGCGTCCGGAGGCTCGTTGAGTGCGGCACAGTTTCTGCAATTGTTTTTGTTTGACCCCGACAAACAATACACGTACATTTCCAAATTAAGCGGAGGTGAGAAAAGAAGGCTGCATTTGTTGTCGATCCTCTTTCGCAATCCCAATTTTTTGATTTTAGATGAACCCACCAACGATCTGGACTTGCCGACACTTGCCGTGCTGGAAAATTTCCTGAGCGAATATCCCGGTTGTTTGCTGATCGTAAGCCACGATCGTTACTTCATGGACCGACTCGTGGATCATTTATTTGTATTTGAAGGAGAAGGCGTGGTGAGCGATTTCCCGGGCAATTACACGCAACTGAGAATCTGGCAAAAGGAACAGGAAAAAGATACGGTTGAACCCCAAATTCAAAGTCCGGAACCGAAGCGAGAAAACCGGGACGACCAGGTGCTTGTCGAAAAGAAGCGCCTGTCCTTTAAAGAAAAACGCGAATTTGAACAACTGCAAAAAGATATCGAAACACTTACGTCTGAAAAAGCAGCAATTTCCGAACAACTCAACAATGGACAACTGCCATTTGAAACATTACAGGAACTCTCTAATCGGTTTCATGAAGCTTCACAATTGCTGGACGAAAAAGAACTGCGCTGGCTGGAGTTGAGTGAATATGCAGAATAAACTCCAATAAAAAACCGACTTCAATGAAGTCGGTTTTTTTATCGTCATGAATAAAATCTTATTTGTTGTACAACAATTGATAGTACTCATCGGCCATACGGTTGCTGTCGAACTGATGACGAACATCTTTCATTCCGTTTTGTACCACTTTGCGCCAAGCTGAAGGATTATCGTAGTACAAAGGCAGAATTTGTTTTTCCAGAATTTCATACAGTTGATCGAGATCGTATTGATCTTGCTCATGAACATGCATGGCACTGTAATCTACCGAAGGAACAATAAAGCTGTTGTGTCCGTGGTTGGCGAATTCACAAATCCATCCGTCAAACGTACTGAAGTTCACGGCACCGTTCATGGCAGCGGTCATACCACTGGTTCCGCTCGCTTCACGCGGTACACGCGGATTGTTGAGCCACACATCGGAAGCCTGTTTTAAACTTTTACTGAGTGCCAGTTCGTATCCAACACACACCGCAACATTTTTATAATTTTTGCTGAGATGCACCAGATTGTTAAAATCGCTGATTGCAGGATAATCAACCGGATACGGCTTACCGGCCCAGATGATTTGTACGGGATGATTCTTATTGCTAAGTAATGCATTGAAACGATCGAGGTCACGCGTCAACAATTCAGCTCTTTTGTAACCAGCAAAACGACGTGCCCATACAATGGTGAGTACATTAGGATCAAATAATTTCCCGGTTTGATCGGCCACGATTTCAAAGGCACGCTTTTTCAGATAACGCTTACGGTCGTCAAAGGCCGCTGTTTCGTTCTCTTCCATTGCCGTATACATTTTTTTATCGGCCCAATATTTCCAGTTCTGCGCATTGGTGACGCTGGTGATGGAACAGATGCCTTCGTAGCCGCCCCACATTTTACGGCTCACCTCACCATGCAAGGCACTTACACCGTTAGCAATCCGTGCAAAACGCAAGGCCGCCAGTGAGTGATTGAACTGATCGTCGTGAATGCCGGTTAAACGTCTTACCTCATCCATCGGCATTCCGCAGAAATAACTCATTTTTTCGCAGAGGTATATATCATGCTTTTCATTGCCCGCTTCTTCCGGTGTATGCGTTGTAAAGACGAGACGCTTTTTAACTTCTTCGATGTTGCCAAATTTCTTGTGCAAATAAAAGGCTGCAGAAATAGCATGCGCTTCATTCAAATGATACACATCGGGATTGAAGCCCAATTCATCAATCAACTTGGCACCGCCAACACCCAATAAAATAAACTGTGCCACTTTGGTAGCCACGTTGGCGTCGTACAAGCGATGACTGATCGTTTGAGAAACGTAATCGTTCTCCGGAATATCGGTCGTTAAAAAGAATAACGGAGCTGTTTTGAACGTTTCCGGATTCAAATACAAGGCTTTAACCCAAACCGGATGTTCGTGAATGGTGATCTGGAATTTGATACCGGTGTCTTCCAGAAAATTGTAGATTTTTTCATTCCATTGCACCTGCAGGGTTTGATCCTGGTTGCGTGCCTGATCGTAGTAGCCGTATTTCCACAAAATTCCGATACCAATCAGGTTTTGTTTCAATTCGTACGCACTGCGCATGTGTGATCCGGATAAAAATCCAAGACCACCACTGTAAATTTTTAAGGGTTGATGAACCGCAAATTCCATGGAAAAATAAGCGGATTTTTTACTGTACTTGGAATCAACCTGAAACGGAACTTTAAAATTTGTAAAACTCATAAGTGGTTTAGTTTGCTAAAGGGGTCGCAATATACTTTAAAAAACAAAACGTACCCTTTTTCAATCTTAGAGGTTTTACACATTCGCAGCACGAGAGCTCAAGACGCAAGGTCCTCATTTTCAGCACATAATAAATACTTATGCGCATCCGGCTCCGATTCCAAAAGAGAGAATGACTGAACACTCGTTTGTTCCGAGGACTTCAAACGCCTGTAACGTTCTACCTGCGACCGGACTTTTTTGTAGAAGTATTGCTTTTCCTGGCCGGCAATTTGATTTTTTTGTAAGACCCTTCAAAAAAACAGGCAATGCCCCTATAGGCGCCGCAACCGGTATCTTCTCTTAAAGTAACCGACCCACCCGAAAACATGAAATACAAAACACAAGGACTGTCGGCATCACGAAAAACAGCTTCATTGCCTTTGAGCCACTCTCCCGTTCCGCTTACCTCACCTACGCAGGAACCTTCTTTTTTACTGAAATGGATAAAGAACCGAAACGTATTGGGCGTAAGTCCGTCACGCACCGAAACCAAATTCTTTTTATCGGTCATGTAATCACCGGCATACTTGTGTTTTCGTGGTAATGTATCAATGGGATTGCCTCTGATTTCATCACTCAGGTCTTCATTGCTGTTGGTCATGGCCAGAATCATTTTTCCGGCCGCATCCATGTAATACAAGGTTTCTCTGTTGATCCATTCATTTTTGGCATCTTTCCATTCTTCGATCAGCGAAATGTTGAAACGGCTGTCGATTTTACTGGAACGTTTGATGCCGGGCTTCCCTTTGGTATCGGCTATTTTCATGCCACCCAGATAGTTTCCTTTGGATGTAAAATAAAAGAGATGCGCTTCTTTGTTTGCGGGCTTAACTGATTTAATGAGCAGATAAGACCCGGACTCTCCATCGCTGAATTTCCCGATTAAATAGAATTTCAATGTCTTTTTTCCGGAGAAATATTGTTGAAATACAGAGTCGGGCAAAAACGCCTTAAAGACAGTTGTTTGAATGCGGGAGGAATCGGACTCTTTACGATTCAGCAAAGAATCCTGAACCACGAAGGGCGTAGGCAATTCAGGCGCCAACTGGATTAATTCGGCAACAGACAGGTTTTCATCGGATGCGAGCTTGACCGACTTTGACTTACAGGATGCAACAGTCCATCCTATAAGGAAGATCCATAAATACTTCAGGTTCATACGGTTCAATTATTGAGTGATCGTGTAATAAAAGTAATTGAAATAAAAGTACACTGCACCCCAAATATCCGACCAATAATTTAGATTTGTCTAAATTTTGATTCGAGTCATGGGTTTTTCCGCTGCAGAAGAAAATTACATCAAGGCGATCTGGAAATTGCAGAAAGACAATACCAATGTTACAACCAATGCCCTATCGGAGGCCTTGAAAACAAAACCCGCTTCGGTTACCGATATGCTCAAACGCCTGAAGGACAAAAACATCCTGAACTACCTTCCCTATTATGGCGTACAACTGAATGCGGAAGGACAACAAGCGGCCTTGCTCATCATCAGAAGACACCGACTGTGGGAGTATTTTCTTGCCGAAAAATTAAAATTCGACTGGGATGCCGTGCACCCGCTGGCGGAGGAACTGGAACATATCAACAGTCCGGAATTGACGAACCGACTGGATGCTTATCTGGGTTACCCGCAGATTGATCCGCATGGAGACCCGATACCCAATATCAAAGGACAGATGCCGGTTACAACCCGGATTGCTTTGGCTGACTATGCCTTGAACCAACCGGCTGTTGTTTCAGGCGTCCTGAACCAAAGTTCTGAGTTGCTTGAATTACTGAAGCACAAGAAAATCACCATCGGAGCTACCATCGAAATCTGTCGTCGATTTGAATTTGATGGTTCACTTGAAATTCAATTGCAGGATCTTCCCCTGATCACCCTGAGTTCCTATTTGGCACAAAACATTCTCGTAAAACCACTGCAGTTATGATACAACAAATCAAAGACTTGCTGATTGAAATCGGCCCGATATGGAGCGCACTGCTGGGAGGTTTGTTTACCTGGGGTTGTACAGCTGCGGGAGCTGCACTGGTTGTGTTTTTCCGAAACATGAAACGCAGTATCTTGGATGTTATGCTGGGATTAAGCGGCGGCATCATGCTGGCCGCCAGTTTTTTCAGTCTGTTAAAGCCTTCCATTGAAATGAGCGAGCAATCCTTCCCAACGATGCCCTGGATGCCTGCCGTTGTTGGTTTTGGATTGGGGGCCTTGTTCGTTTTCCTGCTCGATAAACTCTTACCGCACTTGCACATCAACTTCAAAGTATCTGAAGCAGAAGGCATCAAATCTTCCTGGCACCGGACCACCTTACTGATTATGGCCATCACGTTGCACAACATTCCGGAAGGTCTCGCCGTGGGTGTGGTTTTGGGTGCAGCACTCGATAGCGGAACGGCAACATCACTTACAGGTGCAATCGCCCTGGCTATTGGGATCGGCATTCAGGATATTCCGGAAGGTTTTGCTGTATCGATGCCCTTACGCCGCCAGGGACTCTCTCGTTGGAAAAGTTTTTTTTACGGACAACTCTCAGCCATTGTTGAACCGATCGCAGCGGTGATTGGCGCCGTGCTGGTTTTATTCATGCACAACTTTTTACCCTTTGCGCTGGCTTTTGCTGCCGGTGCCATGATCTTTGTGGTAGTAGAAGAAGTTATCCCCGAAACACAACGAGATCGCTATACCGATATTGCAGCGCTTGGTTTTATTGCGGGATTTCTTATCATGATGTTTCTGGATGTTTCACTGGGTTAGACGCAAACTCCATGCACCGATTGTTCATACGTAGCCGACAACTCCCGAACTACTTTTCTCAAGAGAACAGATCAAGCAAATAAGTTACATAAAAAAAGAGGCTGATTTAAAATCAGCCTCTTTTTCATGAACCGTCAGTACTTACTGCTTCCACTTGAAGATCACGGTTCCGTTTTTCTTTTTATCACTTTCGATGGTAAGGTTGTACACTTTATCGCCTACTGTTACTCGCAACAAAGCGGTATTGGGTGGTGTTGTCCCCAGATTTTCGGCAAACAAGACCAGATTGTTTTTTCTGCCCTTCAACATTTTCAACTTCAGCTTTTTCGCTTCCAGTGTGAGGGCTGCTTTGTTTATAACAGCATACCCATTGAAATAAACGGTAACACTATCGCCATCCACTTCACCATTATCAAACAACTCCAACGAAATTTCTTCGGTATCGATTTCTATAGTCTCTACAACCTTGTTTTCACGATCGGCTGTTTTCTTTTCTTCACCCGGAACATAATTCTCCGGCATTTGAACAGCGGTAAGCACATTGGCTCCGTTTAACAAACGTGCTGCAGCCTGCTGAACATCTTTGATTGTGAGTTTTTTGACATACTGTTCATAATTCACAAAATAGTCGATGTTCTTACCGGGATAGATCCGTTCAACCAATGCTTCCATCCAGTTTTCATTTTCCTTGATGGAAACTTTGTGTTGTTCGATCCATTGTTTTTTCACTTTGTCCAGATTCTTCTGCGAAGGTCCGTTTACAATCAAATCCTTGATTTCCTTGTTGATGGCATTGAGCAAGGTATCTACTTTTTTTTTA
>CANGQQ010000107.1 GCA_947456025.1 Chitinophagaceae bacterium
AATTTCAAGGCGCTTTCATGAACATCCCGATCAGTTTGCCGAAGCCTTTGCCAAAGCCTGGTTCAAACTCACGCACCGCGATATGGGTCCCCGCGCGCGTTATCTGGGAAAAGAAGTGCCAGCCGAAGTGCTGATTTGGCAAGACCCGATTCCAGCGGTGACACATCCATTGATTCGGGAAACGGAAATAGCGCAACTCAAAAAACGTTTGCTGCATTCCGGTTTATCGATCGCAGAACTGGCAGGTTTAGCATGGGCCTCTGCATCAACCTTCCGGGGATCCGATAAACGAGGCGGTGCCAATGGTGCGAGAATACGACTTGCACCACAAAATCAATGGGAAGTGAACAACCCTGCAAGGTTGCCGGGACTTCTGGCTCAACTCGAGGAAATCCGGAATGCATTCAACAGAGAACAAAACGATGGAACGATCGTTTCACTTGCCGACCTCATTGTATTGGGTGGTTGTGCCGCCATCGAAGAGGCTGCAAAAAAAGCCGGATTTGAAATTACAGTACCCTTCCGACCCGGCAGAAACGACGCCGGTCAGGAAGATACAGATATTGAATCGTTTTCCGTTCTGGAACCAAAGGCCGACGGATTTCGGAATTACTACAGTTCTCAATGCAGGATAAAACAGGAAGATCTACTCATTGACCAGGCACAACAACTGACCTTAAGTGTTCCTGAAATGACGGTCTTGCTGGGTGGGATGCGAGTACTTGATACCAATTACAATGATTCTAAACAGGGTGTCTTTACAACGAGGCCCGGACAACTCACCAATGACTTCTTTGTACATCTGCTCGATTTAAATACCAAATGGAGTCCTGCTGCAGGTTCGGATCAGTTGTATGAAGGACGCGACCGGAAGACCCATGCATTGAAATGGACGGCCACCCGTGCCGATCTCATTTTCGGCTCCAATTCCGAATTGCGCGCCATAGCCGAAGTATATGCCTGTGATGATGCACAGGAACAATTTGTGAAAGATTTCGTGGCTGTATGGAGCAAGGTGATGGATCTGGATCGGTTCGATTAACAAGAGTAGATGAATGATTTAAAAAGCGGCCCCTTGCGGACCGCTTTTTTTGTTTCGGACCATAGACGCTGGATAACATTTGTTACACTGGACTACCGAATTAAAACTGAATTTTAGTACTGAAAACGAACCGGAGCGCTGCTTTCATCTGAACCATACAAATGAAATTTTCAATTTAAGTCATGCAAGTCAAAACAATCAGAAAAGAACATTGGGAAACGATTTATCAAACCAAACAACCAAATCAGGTAAGCTGGACACAGGAAGTGCCCGTCATGTCGCTGGACTTCATTCATCAGTATCAAATTCCCAAAACAGCAGCTATTATTGATATTGGAGGTGGTGACAGCAAATTGGTTGATCATTTACTGAAAGAAGGGTACAGCAATATAACGGTACTGGATATTTCCGAAGCTGCACTGGAACGGGCCAAAAAACGCCTGGGTCCGGATGCATCAAAAGTAAAATGGCTCGTTCAGGATGTACTGGACTTTCACCCAACAGTCCAGTACGACCTGTGGCACGACCGTGCAGCCTTTCATTTTCAAACAGACCCCTCCCAAATCAATCAATACTTGAATTGTGTAAAAGACGCAGTACAAGGCATGGTGATTGTAGGGACATTTTCCAAAGACGGTCCTCAAAAATGCAGCGGTCTGGAGATCCGGCAATACGATGAGCAAAACATGAAACAACAGTTCGAAACAGCCGGATTTCAAAATATCGAATGTAAAAGGGAAGATCATCTAACGCCATCCGGTGCTGTTCAGAATTTTGTTTTCTGCAGCTTTACAACAAAAAAGGGTCGCTTCTAAAAAAGCGACCCTCCTGAAAAGCAACAACCTTAAAGTTTGTTTGCCTTATACACTTTGACCACTCCGTCATTTTCACTGCTTACAACAATCAAGCTTTGTCCAATCGGACTTTTTGAAGCAGAGATGAAGAGCACACCTTCCGGAGCGTCGCCGGACTTTATCATTTTTACAAAAACCGGAGCAGCCGGATTGGTAATATCATAAACAGCAATGGCATCGGCTCGCTCCAAACCAACAATGGCTATGCGCTTGGCACCCACACGTCCTACCGTGATGGCTTCAGGCTCCACCGATTTATCATCACTACGACCATCATCGTAAACGCCCAACAGTTGTGCTTTTTTGTCGAGCTCATTTTTGCTGTCAAATACAAGATTTCCCGTTGCTGCATTCCATACACTGAAGGAACGGGCGCCCAAACTGTACATGGCATCATAATCGCCATCGCCATCAGTATCGCCTAATGTTTTTGTGATATTCAAACGACCCAGTACGGCATCAGTTTTCAAAACCGATGCATTGGGAAAAGCTACCGGATCCAGAATGACAGCAGCTGCATTGACACGCGTCATTTCGGCAAATCCACCATAATCTCGCGCATCACCTTCGTTTGCCGTAAACAGGTAAGGCTGACCGTTGTGCCGAACAAATGCAATGGCATCGGGTTGATACATACCATACACCTTGTTATAGGTAGTCGAAAATTCAATTTTGCTGTCTTTGTCGCTCAAATCAGCTTCATTGCCTGCATCGCCGTAATGTTTAAATCCAAGGGGAATGATTTTGAGAAACGCTCCGCTTACAATATCCAACTCGGCAATTCCGTTGTTTTCCTGTAAGGTTACCCAGGCCGTTTTGGAATCATCCGAAACCGTGATGTATTCAGGCTCGATGTCTTTTAAGAAATTTTTACCCGGACCATAAATCCGAAACCCTTTCGCAAGCAATGCGGCTTTTTGATCAATGAACCTGGAAAAGTTAAGGGTACGAACCGTATAGTTACTTGTTTGAATGATGGATACCGTTCCTTCGGGATCATTTGTATAAGCATCGTTGGGTTCACCTTCATTCGCAGTTAAAACATACTTTCCATCCGGAGTAAAGGTTACCATATCGGGCAAAGCGCCTACTTCCACAACTTTGATTTCTGCATAGGAAGCAGTGTTCAAAAACACAACTTTCCCATTAGCTTGTTTATCGGATGACTCCAACGCAATGGCCAGCTTGCCATTGTAAACATCAACACTATTAGCCGATCCTCCGTATGCGGCAAGATTTATTGCAGTAATATATTTTAAGGAAGCCGGATCCGACATGTCAATTACATCAATCTGATTGACGGCACTGTTGTTGACAGCAAAGAGACGCTTGGTCAGGGGGTCGTAAGCGGTTATTTCGGCAGCACCTGTGCCGCCCAGTTTCAGGGATCCTACTTCCTGATACGACATCAAATCTTCCTGAACCGTGAACTCCAACGGTTCGGCATTCTGCTCTTTTTTACAACTAATACATGCCAGTACAATGAGCGATAAAACGATTTTTTTCATTTGCTAATGTTTATTGTTTCGTGCTGATACGATTTCGGAATTGTTCCTGTACTCCGAAATCTTTGCAAAGTCAGGCTCCGAATGTAATCCCAATGTAAAGCGAGCATTAAGGAATTGTTACCGTCCTGAAACGTATCGCAGGTCTGGTGAAACAAAAATCGAAGAAGATCCAGGAGAGCGGCTGCCGTACATACAATTTGAGTAAGATGCGCCATGCACAATACGTTGTATTCTGATCCCCTGTGGAAGAAAAAAAGCGAATAAGCAGTGTTTACTTCCGGAGTTTTGACTCGTATAACCGAATCCAATCCTGTGGCGTCATTTTGGTTGCCAACTCCGAAATAAGTTGAAAGGGAATCGCATCCGGCTTTTTAAACCGTATACAACTCTTGCCCATATCCGGTTTTGTTTTAGAATACAACGGATATTGTTTCAAGAACCAATCCAATAATTCGGGATTGGCATAAATCCCCATATGATACAAGGCAATGAAGTTTTTCTGAGACGCGATACTGATAAACGGCAGGGGTAGCTTGGAGTCACAATGATAACCGCCGGGATACAGGGAATGCGGAACAACATAGCTGATCATATCATATTGCATCGTTTCTTCAAAACCCTCCGGAAGATGTTCATTCAACAAGGACCGCAGTTGCATCATTGCAGATTTGCGCTCAGCAGGCAACTGTTCGACATAAGCAGTAGGACCGGATGCCGGAATCTTCATCGTATAGAGGTTTTGTAGTTTAGAACAAGATCACAAACAGATCCATAAAACTACACTGCCGGTTTGAAATACACAACAAACGATTCCGGATTAACTGCTTCAAATTATTCATGCTGCCGCTGTATGAACCTTGGATACAAAAACTGCACATTCAAGTGTTCCATGACGAGGGCTCATTGTTTCTCACAACGCTATCATTTTGAACGTCTCCGTCCAACAAGTTTTTCAATTTCAACAGCAAAAAACACAATTGAAGAAATGGCACCAACGATTAAAAACTCCTTTAAGGTTAAGGCCTCGGTACGGAAAATGGGTTGTAAAACCGGCACATACGTTACCGCCAGCTGTAATAGAAGTGTAAGCAAAACGGCGCCAACAAGCGGCTTGTTGCTGAGCATGCCCATTGTAAAAAAAGAGCGGTTCTCGGAACGTATCGAAAGAACATGACCCATCTGACTCAGGCAAAGCACATTAAACGCCATTGTTTGCCAATGCATCCCTTCCTGATTCATGGCCCATGCCTGAGTACCTATGGTTACGGCACCCATCAATAAGCCAACCCAAATCACGTGCGCGCCCAATCCATTGGCAAAAATGCTCTCTTTGGGATGGCGGGGCGGTCGCTGCATCACATTTTTCTCTGCCTTTTCACTGGAAAGCGCCAGACCCGGCAACCCATCTGTAACCAGATTGATCCATAGAATGTGTACCGGCAACAAGGGAATGGGCAGGCCCACCAATGGTGCCAGAAAAATGGCCCAAATTTCACCGGAATTGGAAGTAAGCGTGTACTTAATGAATTTGCGGATGTTATCAAAGATCCTCCTGCCTTCTTCAACAGCATTCTCAATGGTTGCAAAATTATCATCGAGCAAAATCATGTGTGCCGCTTCTTTGGACACCTCCGTTCCTGTAATACCCATTGCCACACCGATATCTGCGTGTTTCAAAGCGGGTGCATCGTTGACCCCGTCGCCTGTCATAGCAACGAACTCTCCTTTTTCCTGCAAAGCCTTTACGATATGGAGTTTCTGTTCCGGCGATACGCGCGCATAAACTTTTATATTTTGAACTCTTCCCAAAAATGCACTCCAGCTAAGTTGTGCAAGTTCCTTGCCGGTAATGAGCACGTCGTTTTTTTGCAGATCCTCTTGTTTGAGGATTCCGATTTTGTATGCGATGTTACGGGCTGTTTCGGGATGATCGCCGGTAATCATTACCGGTTGGATACCGGCCGCGTAACATTCCGCAATTGAGCGGGCGGCTTCCTGCCTTGGCGGATCCATGATACCCGTGAGCCCAACCAATGTTAATTGCTGCTCCAATGCGTCAACCGCACTGCCTTCTTCATAATGGTCAATAAAGCGGTATGCATGAGCAATCACACGGTAGCCCTCCGCGGCCATCAGTTCGGCCTGTTGCAATACATTTTGTGTAAAAGCCTCCTCTTGATTACCTGACACTTCGAGCAAAGACTCTACCGCACCTTTGACCAGCAACAGGTACTTGTTTTCGTAACGGTGGAGTGTGCTCATTCGTTTCCTTACCGAATCAAACGGCACTTCCTCTACTCTGGGATGGGTTTGCTCCAACTCGTTTTTATGGAATCGTTGCGAAGCCGCATGCTGGTACAAAGCCAGCTCTGTTGAATCGCCAATGACTTCATTCTTTTCATTGACCCGGACGTCGTTGCTTAACGCCATATTCAGCATGAAAAGATGCTCTGCATCCGAAAGCTGCTCCCCATTGAGGAGTACGGCTTTTTCAACCTTCATCTTGTTTTGAGTGAGCGTACCCGTTTTATCGGTGCATATATAAGTTACAGAACCCAGGGTTTCCACCGCGGGAAGTTTACGAATGAGGGCCTGTCGTTTTACCATACGCTTTGCACCCAGCGCCAAGGCCACGGTAATAACAGCCGGTAAGGCTTCTGGAATAGCTGCTACGGCCAGTGAGATGGTGGTAAGCAACAAGCGCAATGGCTCCTCGCCCCTCAGATAACCCACCACAAACACAATGACACAAATCACCAAGACCACAATCGAAAGTTTTTTCCCGAAATCAACCATGCGTCGTTGTAACGGGGTGGTATTGTCGCTTCCTGTCAATAATCGTGCGATTTTTCCCATCTCGGTTTCCATGCCCGTTTGTACCACTACCCCCTTGCTGCGACCGTTGGTTATAAACGTTCCTTTATAAGCCATGTTTTTGCGATCGCCCAGCGGCAAGTCCTCTCCGTGTAAATCAAGGGTATGTTTTTGTACATCTTCCGACTCGCCTGTTAAAGCTGCTTCCTGAGTTTTGAAACTGAACACTTCCAGCAACCGTATGTCTGCAGGCACGATCTGTCCGGCTTCCATCAAAACCATATCACCGGGTACCAGTTCTTTTGCCGCAATCACCTTCATTGCTCCGTCGCGTAAAACGGTAGCGAAGGGAGCAGCCATGTTGCGCAGCGCTTCCACTGCTTTTTCGGCCCGGTACTCCTGTACAAAACCGATGACAGCGTTGATAACTACAATCAAAAGAATAATCGCCGTGTCGGTAAGATCCCCCATCACACCGGAAATCACGGCTGCCAGCAACAACACCACAATCATGAAATCCTGAAACTGTTTCAGAAAGCGGAGCCAGGCCGGTTGCTTTTTTTCCCTGACCAATTCATTGTAGCCGTGTGTTTCCAGCTTTTCTTCGACATCGACTTGTTGCAAGCCTCCGTTTTTTGTGCCAAGTATTTCAAGTAATTCCTGCTGATGAAGTAAATGCCAGTTCATGTGTCTTTGTTTATCGGTTAATGTATAAGTACGCAATCAATGCCGTATAGAGCAATACGATCACAAATGTATCCAGACTCAAAAGCCAAACCTGCTTGCGCTTCGGTTTAAACAACAAGCCCAACCCCACTACAGCAGTCATGATGATGGTAACGAGTACCGACAATAAATGAGAAGGGGCAATCGCTTTGAATAAAGATCCGCTTGTGTAAAACACATCATCCAGTCCCAGTATGAACATGTTGAACACATTACTGCCCAGTAAATTGCCCACAGCAATATCCAGGGAGCCGATCTTCAACGCTGCCATAGAAACCACCAGTTCCGGCAAAGATGTGGCGGCAGCAATAAACAGTGTGCCGAAAAAGGAATTGCCCAATCCGGAATACGACGCAATATGTGCCCCAAAATAGGGAAGGAACAGAGCTGCGCCTACTACAATAAAAGCATGCAACGTATACAAGGCAATGGTCTTTTTTAATTCCGATGGCGAAGCTGCGACAAGAGATGGAGTTGTTGCCTTTGCCTCCATCAGTTCGGCACGTTCATAGATAAAAATGCCTCGTACCGCGATCAAATAAACCCCAAAAATCAAAAAAGTAAAACTGCTCATCCATAAAACCGACGGTGTTTCTTCGGCAAGAAACAAAGCCAAACCCGCAATAGTTAAGAGTATGATTCCGAAAACCGCAGCTACGATATGACTGGATTTTACAATCGAAAACAACGGTTTTTTTACACGGGCATCCAAAAACGATAAGATTAAGAGATTGAAAACACAACTTCCAAAAATATCTCCGGCAGCCAGATCCGGGGCATTTACAATGGTAACGGAACTGATACCGGTTATCAATTCGGGCAGCGATGTAACCGAAGCCATCAGGATCAACCCCACCCATGCTTTCCCCCAACCCGTCAACTCAGCAATGCGGTCACCGTATGTTGAGAGCCGGCTGCCGCTAAAAATGATGATACCGGCACTGACCATAAAACCCAAGATGTTTAAATAAATAGATTGCATACAATTGATTG
>CANGQQ010000108.1 GCA_947456025.1 Chitinophagaceae bacterium
GCTTTTCGGGTTCATTGAGGATGTAGGGCGAATCGCAGATCTGCCGCAGTTTCATCAATCCCTGCAAAATGGTGAGTTGTGATTGACCGATGCCCACTTGTTCAATGGTACCCAGAATGCGGGAGCGGTATTCATTGCGATAAGCATCGTAAATTTTGCGTTGTTCCGTTTCCATTTCGCAGAACAGAACCGTTTCTGTTTTTTCGGGCAGGTCTTTGGCCACCTGTTCTTTGGTACGTCGCAAGATGAAGGGGAACAACAGTTTCCGGAGATGGTCCTTTTGTTCTTTTTCTCCGAATTTGTCAATGGGTGTAGCAAATTCATTGCGGAAATGCTCAACCGATCCCAGCATACCCGGATTGAGAAAATTCATTTGTGCAAAGACATCAAAAGTGTTGTTTTGCAGAGGCGTACCGCTCATGCAGAGACGGTTCTTGCTCTTGAGCAAACAAACGGCTTTGGCAATCTTGCTTTGCGGGTTTTTAATCGCCTGACTCTCATCCAGAATCACGGAATCAAAGGTTTGTTCACTAAACACTTTGATATCGCTGCGTAAAGTCCCGTAGGTTGTTATCACGATTTCGAAGGAATCAAAAAAAGACTGATCCCGCGAGCGTTGTCCGCCATGGTGTATGTGGTAGGTTAAATTGGGGGTAAACTTGCGGATCTCGTTTTCCCAGTTGTACATCAGGGTTGTAGGACAGGCTACCAGTGCTTTAAGGGAGCCTTGTTTTTCACGCAAATGGTATAAAAACGAAAGCGCCTGAACGGTTTTACCCAACCCCATGTCATCGGCCAGGATTCCACCCCATCCCACTTCTTCCAGAAAGTTGATCCACTGAAACCCGCTTTCCTGATACGGTCGTAAGATAGGTAAAAGATGTTGGGGCGGACTTACCTTTTGAATGCGGTTGAAGCCCCGCAGCCGTTCGTATTTTTCTTCGAGTTCTATTTGTAACTCGTTCTCGTCCCGGTTTTCATACAACTCATCGATGACGCTGATATGGTATTTCGATAAACGCAGCTTTTCCTGTTTGTTTTCGCCCAGCCGGAACAGCATCGAATATTTTTGAATCCACTCTTCGGGCAAAACACCCAGTGTTCCATCCTGTAAATGCACAAAGCTTTGCTTGTTGGCCAGCGCTTTTTTAACCTCGTCAATGGTTACCCGTTGATCGCCAAACACCACATCCACTTTGGCATCGAACCAGTCCACCCCGTTGCTGATGTAAATCTGCGTTTTGGGTTTGGCGGTATTGAACCGGAAATTTTTCAGCACTTCCCATCCCTCCACCGGCACTTTCATTTCTTTCATGGCATCCACAAAGAGAAAGAACCAGTTGTTCCGCAACACTTCGGTGCCTTTGAGTGCCAGTTGGTGACTCCCTTCGGGTTTTACAAACTGTGAATGCAGATTTTCAATCTTGCTCACGAATTCCTTTTCTTTTTCCCGGTTGCGTTGTACAATTACCAGTCCGTCTTCGAACGGCACAATGATTTCGTCTTTGTCATCGGCACGTACCTGATAGCCTTTGTAGCTGAACGTGGGGTTCATGACCAGATAATCGCCGCGTTCCTGCAATTGCAGACTGATTTCTGGATCTCCCGATTTCACTTCCCGTATCAGCGAAGGATCAAAGACCACTGTGTACTTCCGGGCAAATTTCAAGGCTTCCGCTTCCAGAAAAGCAGGTAGTTCTTTTTTGGAGACCAAACGGTTTTTCTCCGAACTATGTGCAATGGACACTTGTGCATCCTCGGGCGTTTCCCAGGTGCGTGCTTCGCCGTTGCAGATGAAGATCAACGGGCTTTTCCATTCGTTTTCGCTTACGGAAACAGGAGAGCCGTTGATTTTAACGTTGCAGATCCATTCCCATTTGTTTTTGGATGCTTTGAGCTCAAAAAACAGTTTCAGGTAGGTGCCGGTTGTCGAAAGCGGAATCAGATTTTCCGTTTTATATGCTTTCCCTTCCGGCAGCATTAAAATGGGTGTATCGGTTTCGGTAAACAGTTTTTGAATGCGCGGTAAGAAAAATTCGGTTAGCAGGTGTTGAGTGTCTTCCGGCAGTTCATCATCTTCTCCGTGAATGATGTTGTCCCAGATGCCCGAGAACGGTGAATTCCGGGCAATAAATTTATTGATCTCGGCCGGTTGCAAACGACGCAACAGGCCCAGGAGCTGTTTGTCTTTATCAGACAAGTCTTCGGTATCGATGTATTTGGAAACATCCAGTTTTTCAACGATACCGGCAAATTCGGTTCCGTCTTCCGTAGGTTCTCCTTTTACGGCATCAATACTAAAAAAGGGAAACTGTTTGTAATTGTTATTCAGCACAACGCCCAACCGGTATCCTTTCGTTTCTTCTAACGCGGTTTCAACAGGCGCTGTTACGACTGTGCGAACGGGTTCCGGTTTTTTGAGCGAAGAAGGCTCCAGTCGTTTAACACCCGGATCCAGTACGCGGAGGAAAGGCTTTCCTTCTTTGTATATGAATTCAAATTTATCCTGCCAGGCATCGTTCAGCGTATAGCCGTAAATACCCAGCAATTTACTTTTGTCTTTATCGAGATTGCGGATGCTTTCGAAATACAGCGGTCCGTAGGCATTCAACAGTTGCAGGAATATAATGGCCTTGTGTTCGCAAATGGCATGTTCGGTTTCACCGCAGGAACAGGATGTGTCGAAGTTCCGTTCATCGTTCTTCTGAAGCAGTACCGGCCATGTTTCTCCGTTGAGTTTCACTTCGGCTTTCACGCAGTCGTTACCCGCTTCGAGGATGCCTGCTTTGTGCGTGCGCAGGAACCGTTCGGCATCGTTCATGGCTGCCGGAGCGGTGAGTGTGCGGATGGTCTTTAAATCGATGGTTTTCATTTTAACCACCGTATGCCGCTGGTCGTACACGGTATCTTTAACGCCCAGGATGTTTTTTTCGATCAGCTCCTGCAATTGAAAGAGGGAGGCGACTTCGTGCCGACAAATATCACCCAGGTTGTACGGACAACTGCAACGCACATTCATGGCCCGTTCATCCTTGTACTTTTGAATGTAAACTTTGTAGAACGTAGTATAGGAATCGTCTTTTACCCGGAAGGTAACGGTGCCCATCAACTCATCATGGTCAACGAGTTCCACAAAACCAATGGCATGGATTTTTTTTCCACGACGGACCACTTCTTCCGTTCCATGATTGTAAGCAAATTTGATGAGGTGCGGTAAAGCCATTCCGGGTGTTGCGTTTTACGTACAGTTTTTGTACCCTTTGCGTCCTTTCCGTTGTGAAAAGGACAATCTGCAAAAGTAAAAGAAAATAAGGCAGTTCGTGAAATGAAATCACGACAAACCGCAAAAAACAAGGCGTTTCCGCCGATTTTAACCTTTTATGAGACGTCCGTCGCGGTAAAGAGGCAGTACAGGTGCCAGATCGTTGGTCAAACAAAACCGGATATCGTCAATCAGGCCAAAGCGTTCGACCAGGCGGTGGTAATGCGTGAGTTTGGGTGCATGGGCCATCAGGTCGTCTTTCATGGAGGTGTACATGTTTACTGCCGTAAGGGAGCTATCGCAGTGAATCGAAAAATGCTCCTGTACGCGTTCGATCACGGCACCGGCAAACAAGGTATCTTCCAGATTGAAACGGTCTTTCCAGCCGGCGCAACCCAGTACTACATTTTTGTTCTGTTGCAGGAGAAATGTACAAACTGCCGACAGGTTGGGAAAAGAACCCGTAATAATGGTATCGGCTCCGTTGTCGAGTGCCATTTGCAGCAGGCGGGTACCGTTGGTGGTGGTGAGTACCAGCGTTTGGTTTTCAATGAAGTCGCGTGAATATTCCAGCGGAGAATTGCCGTGTTGCAGTCCGTCGGCAATTTTACCGTCGCGTTCTCCGGCGGCAATACCACCCAGTGCCTTACTGATTTCCAGTGCTTTGGGAACCGTGTCTACCGGAACAATGCAACGGGCACCATTGTGCAACGCCGAAGCAATGGTGGAAGTAGCACGAAACACGTCAATGATCACGACAATCGCATCATGGAGTCCGTACAAATGCAGCAAAGCCGGTGAAACACAGGTAAATAAAGCGGGTTTTTTCGACGACATGGGGGCAAAAATAAGTTTCTGTTCTTAGATCGTAAAAAACCAACGGTGGTTTGCCTTTAGAACCGCTTGTTGAGCAGGGCCTGCCACTTGTTGCTTTCTGCGTATTCTTTGATGGTTTTGTTGCGTTGTTCAACCAGTTGTTTCATATAGGACCGAAGATAAAAACGGTCGACGATGGTGCCCAGGATGCCATAGGGCAACTCAAACCGCACGATGTCGATGATGATGCTTCCGTTTTTGGCACTCTTGAAATGGTGTTCGTGTTCGTAGGATTTAAAATCGCCGGTGACCATCACGTCTTTAAAGAAATCGGGCGATTGCATGGCCGTTATTTTCACTTTGAGGAAGCGGAACTTAAACAGGTGATAGGCTTTCCAGGTCACCGTTTCGCCCTCTTTGATCAGGCCCGAGGTGATGCCGTTCACGGCTTCTTCTTTATGGTTTTGCTGTGAAATTTTGTGCAAACCAATATGTCGGCTCAGATCGAAAACGACCTCTACCGGTGCGGCTATAAATGTTGTAAGGTGCAGGGTTGACATAAAGGATTGGAATGATCGGTATCACATCTCCCCGGAATGTGTTTTTTAATTGTCATCAATGATTCAAACCTGCATTTGCAGTAAGGTTGCCTCCAAAGTTATAAAAAAGGAACTTTCACCACCTGTGCTTTGATTTTTTTATCTCTGATTTCAATAAAAATTTCGGTGCCGTAGCTGTCGAAGCCCGTTTGCACGTAGCCCATTCCAAGAGCTTTTTGCAGTGAGGGCGACTGGGTACCACTGGTTACTTTGCCAATGACGGTACCTTGCGCATCGGTAATCGGATAATCGTGGCGGGGAATACCGCGTTCCAGCATTTCAAACCCAATCAGTTTGCGTTGTACCCCTTGTGCTTTCTGCGCTTCCAGGATGGGACGAGCGGTAAAATCTTTCGTGAATTTGGTGATCCAACCCAGTCCTGCTTCCAGGGGAGAAGTGGTATCATCGATATCATTGCCATACAAACAAAACGCCTTTTCCAACCGGAGGGTATCCCGTGCGCCTAACCCAATGGGTTTGATGCCGGCTTCTTTACCCGCTTCAAAAATGGCATCCCAGATGGTATTGGCGGCGCCGTTCAGATCTTCAAAATAAATCTCCACGCCGCCGGCGCCGGTATAGCCCGTAGCGCTGATGAGTACATTGTCCACTCCTGCAAACCGCCCTTTTGCAAACGTGTAGTATTGCAAGTTGAGGATGTCGAGATCGGTAAGAGTTTGTAAAATTTTGGTGGCGTTGGGTCCCTGGATGGCGAGCAGACAGGTTTTGTCGCTGATGTTGTGCATTTCCACTCCTTCTGTATTGAAGCGCTGAATCCAGTTCCAGTCTTTTTCAATGTTGGAGGCGTTAACGACCAGCATATAAGACTTATTGGGCTCCAGGCAATACACCAGCAGATCATCCACAATGCCGCCGGTTTCGTTGGGCAGACAACTGTATTGTGCTTTACCTGCAGTGAGTTTGGACGCATCGTTGCTGGTAACACGCTGTATGAGATCGAGTGCACCATCTCCTTTGAGGATGAACTCTCCCATATGGCTCACATCAAAAACCCCTGCATTGGTGCGTACGGCAGCATGCTCATCGTTGATTCCGCTGTAGGAGATGGGCATGTTATAACCGGCAAATTCGGCCATTTTTGCACCCAGTGCAATGTGTTTATGTGTAAAGGGAGTTGGTTTCATATTCAAAGAATCGTTTTGAGTTGCAAAAGTAGTTGAAAAGAAGCTTGTTCGTTCAGGGAATCGTGCGTGCATTGCAACAAAAAAACACCGGAGGCCGGAACGGTATTCGTGTCCAACCTTCGGTGTACAATGCACCTGCTTTTTTTGCAGGCAGGTTTTTTCACAAGGTGATGGTTAGCTGAACGGCCGGGTGATAAACCGGAACATTCGGCATACGAAACGGCAACTCCGTCCGTTTCGATTTCATTTCAAGTCGCAACCCCTTCCGGTAACTGGATCCTGAAGCAATAAATACCGGAATGCTACCTACCATTGAAAGGCCACCGGTTAAAAACAAAGCCAGTTTCAAGTCCTCGTTCTCGCGTTTACAAAAGAGCCAACAGTTTTCATCAATCTGATTCCCCATGGGAATGAGAACACCTGTAAATCCCAACACGGCACCACCCCCCAATAATAACCAACCTGTACGGTTCCGGTAATTGCTTTGCTTGTAATAGTCCTCTGCCGTCATGGGAGCATCCGTTTCCTGCGACCAGCAGAGGTGCACCATCATACCAAGCAGTAAAAACATCCATAAGCGTTTCATGACCAAAGTTTAACCGGAGCGCATCTGTTTGAGCAGATAGCGGCTTCGTGTTTTAAAGGTAGAAGTCGGTGCCGGCTATAGCAATGACCTGTATCAGGTTTGTACTTACCCTTCGTCAATTTTCCGGTCATCTGTACCGGGTAGTGGTGTACCTCTTAACCCTCTTCAACCAATTGTACAACGTTTTGGGGTTGCCGTAAACAGCCCCTTTTCCTAAGTTGCCGACAAGAGACGGAAACCGTTTGCAGCTCCTGCTATACAGCTTGTGAAACCGGAGTAAACGCTCTTTAGGATATCGATAACGGGAAAAGGAGCGGCAAGGTTGTACGTACTATTTGTTATGGGGTTTAAGTATCCTGAACAGCGGCTTACAAAGAAGTACACAGGAATAAGCAACGGGTTTGGATTGACGCAAATAATTCGGGTTTCAAATGTGAAGATTTTGGAGGGATTAAGTTAACTTCCGTAAGAGGGTTGCTGTTGCGTTGATAATACCAGCAATCATTTGGATCTTTTTTTCCCATTTCGTTCCCTGCCGAAAGCGATACCGCCCATCCTTATGGAATGCACAACAATGAATTTTCATCTTTAAAACACATTCCATGCCGTTCAAACAAATAGCTGCCGTATGCTGGGCGTTTTATATGTTGTGCGCCTGCGGGAGCAACAACAACGAATCCGTCATCAAATCAAAAGACGGCAAGCCGGAAATCGACAACATCCAGCGATCGGGCGAAAAAATGAAAGAACGGCTCGATGCATACCAAAAAAGGCGGGAGGAGCGTGTAAAGCGCGGCGATACCCTTGCCATGACTTGCCAGGAGCTGGAACAATTCCTGCCCCCAATTGAAGGGTTTGAGAAAAAGGGTTTGCCCAAGGGCGAACAGGTTGTGATGCCGGGCATTGGCGGCTGGACTAAAACCAAGCAGCAATACATCCGTACCAATGCACTTATTGAAGTAGAGATCAACGATTACAACCGGTCGGCCAACGGTTTTGCCATGGCTTCCGCTGTTTTTTCCATGAACATACAGATCGAGAACGACCGTGAAAAATCGGGCAGTTTTGATCCGGGTATTGCCGGTGTACGCGGTTATGAAAAGTTGCTCAAAAAAACCGGGCGCATTACCCATACCTATGTGCTATCGGACCGGTTTCTTGTTCGTGTAGACGGGAAAAAGGGTGTTTCTTCCGAAATCCTCAAACAAGCGGCGCAACGCATACCGTTTGCCGTGCTGGCCGCCAAATAGGGTGCCGGCGGGGTGGTTTGAAAGCGTTTCATGCACTCCCTATGCACTATCCATGCTTCATCCATACACCATCCATACAGTAAGGTGCTGTTTGCACGGCTCTTGCCTGTATGCCTGATTTGCCGAAAAAGGCAGATTTTGCTGCAAAACGACAAATTCTGCAAGCGTACCAACCACTTATTGCCCTTGATGGTCTTGTCGCCCTTGTTGGTCTTATGACCAACAAGGAATGCTTTCTCCGCAACTACGCTGGCAAAGTACCTTGTATTGAACCGGAA
>CANGQQ010000109.1 GCA_947456025.1 Chitinophagaceae bacterium
ACCTTCGAACAGGTGATGCTGGATGCTGCTGCTTCGTTCAGCAGCGGACAGGTTTACGTAGCCTTGAGCCGTTGTACCCGTTTGGACGGAATTGTACTTCTGACGCCCATCCCACCAACAGCCATTCAAACAAACACACAGGTTCGTGAGGCACAATCTGCACTCCAACCGAAAGGCTCGTTGATGGATCGCTTTACAGGAGCACGACAACTGTTTACACTTCAACTTTTAGCCGACCTGTTTGAAATGACCCCGGTTGCAGTCATTGCAAAGGAACTCCAAAAACAAAGTTCCCTACATACGGCTCATCTTCATGCAGAGGCAAACAGTTGGCTGGAACAGTGGAATCATGATTTTCTACAATTGCAACTGCCGGCTCAAAAATTCATTGTTCAGATTCAAATACTGCTCCGGGAAATACCGCTAATTGAAGAACATCCAACCTTACAACGGCGCATTTGTGATGGCGCTTCATACTTCCTGCCACGTATTGTTGAATTGAAAACACGACTGGAACAACATCCCTTCACAACCGAACACAAAGAAACTGCAGTTGCCCTGAATGAGCCGCTGAAAGACTTATTGCTCGCCCTGCATCAAACAATTTACCTGCTTGAATTCGCAACCGGTATCTTTAGCGTGTCAGGCTATCTCAAACATAAATTGAACTATGCGACACCGCGTCTAAACATAAGTTCCTACGCCGCGCACAAAACACAAAATGAAGATCCTGAGATCAAAAACCCGGAATTATATTTTCAATTAAAATCCTGGCGTGATCGATTGTGCAACGAACAGAATCTGCCGATCTATATGATTGCCAATGCCGCAAGCCTGAAAGAAATCTGCACATTCCTGCCAACAACAAAACAACAGTTGCAGCAACTCAACGGATTTGGAAAAGCAAAAGCCGAAAGATACGGCGACGATATCCTTGAACTGGTAGAAACGTATTGCAGCGAACAGGATATTGAAACTTCAACGGAACTGTTTTTGGGCAAAAAAACAAAATCCGAAAAACCATCCAAAACCGGCAAGCAACCCAAAATAGCTTCTGCCGAAAGGAGTCTGGAGCTTTTTAAAACCGGGAAAAACATACAAGAAATCGCCACTGAACGCAATCTCACGACAGGAACTGTGGAAAGCCATCTGATGGAATACCTTGCAACCAACGAGGTGCCTGTTCGTCTTTTTGTAACAGCCAACAAATTGGAAACACTCCGGGAAGTATTTGTTTCACATCCCGGAAAAAAACATAGCGAACTGAAACAAATTTTAGGTGACGATTACAGCTATACTGAGATCAAGGCTGCATGGCTGCATCTGAACCCAAATAATGACAAGAGCTGAACCAACACAAACTAAAAAGAGGACTCCGATCCCTGAAAGGATCTTGGCTTAACACCTAAGCCGCTTGTTTGGCAATTGACCTTAACCATCTCCAGTGAAATAAGAAAAGTGAAAAGGAGAGTGCCAACAACACACTGCTTACAAACAGACTGCGAAAGTTACGGTGCTTGGCGGCCGCCAGTTTCTCTGCTTTTTCTGTTTCATACATGCTGCGCAGGGTGTTGTTATCGGGTAGTTGTGCGCGGCTAAGCGAATCGGCATGTTGCACGGCATTGACTTTTTCTAGCTTGTAGGCCTCAAAGGTTGACAGACTGGATCCGCCATCATAATATCCATCGGCATGTAGTGGATCAGCCCGATCCACAATAGCATTGAGAAGTTGTCCGGTACTCACCAAAAAAGTAATAACTGCAACAACACAAACCAGATAACCATAAACCTGAGGAATGATTTTATTGGCTGCCATAAAAAAGATTTAAGTGAATGAATCAAGGAAGCGGCAAGAATTGAAAACTGTTTTCCCATGAAACCGAAAACAGGTCTTCATCTACTGCTCTAACACGATTAAAGTTCGTTTTAATTTCCCAGAAGGAGGTTAACGGCTTCACAATTTTTGTACTCGCTTTCGATGCGTACAAAGAAGGTCTTTGAATTTTTAAGAAACCATTTTTCCAGTTCCTTTTCCTTCTTTTCTTCGAGTGCCCGGTTCGCAATTTTATTATAATCGTCGGATAGATTCTCCCGATGCGGCTCGGTTCTTGAAATCAGATATACGATACGAATACCTTTTTTACCTCTTTCATCTGTAAACACTACGGGCAGCGAAAATTCGCCCGGCTTCAATTGCTCCAGCAGGGGAACCAGATCTTTGTCGAGCTGATCAATGGTTAGAATAGAAGATCCGTCGGCGCCGGTTTTGCGTCCGCCCGAAAACTTGGAGGTCTCTTCATCCGAGTATTTGTTAACGGCTTCGCCAAACTGAATGGCTCCAGTAATGAGTTTTGACCGAACTGTATCCAGTTTATTGATAGCGTTTTTGACATCCTGATCGTTGATACGCGGAATTTTCAGAATGTGCCGGATGGTTACTTCATCGCCATTGCGCATCACACATTGAATGATATGGTATCCGAATTTTGATTTGATGACGCGTGAAATCTGACCTTCCTTCAAGCTCATTGCCGCATTAAAAAAGGTGGGATCCCATTGACGATCCGATTTATTGAGCACATACAGGCCCCCGTTTTGCTTGCTGCCCGGATCATCGGTATACAAAGAAGCCAGCGTTTCAAATTTTTTCTCACCCGTTTCCACCATGCGTTTGTATTCTTTCAATTCCTCCTGAGCGTATTCTTCCATTTCACGGCCGGGCTTGGGATACACGATGATTTCGCCGATTTCCAATTCCGTTTCGTAAAAAGAAAGGCTGTCTTTGGGTATGCGTTCGTAAAAACTTTTTACTTCGGTAGGAGTCAGCTTCACGTTTTCCAGAATCTTATTCCGCATAGCAGCCGCAAGTTTTCCCTCGCGAATGGGATCCCGCATATCTTCACGAAACTGATAAATCGTTTTTCCCGTGATTTGCTCAATCACTTCCTTGGATCCATATTGCTGTATGAAATAACGAATTCGGTTGTCGATATCGGCTTCCACTTCCTCTTCACTCACAGGAAGCGAGTCCTTTCCGGCTTGTATGGCCAGCATTTTATTGACCAGCAATTGCTGCATCACAATACAATGCGCATTGGGAGGCAATTCCACTTCCTGGCGTTTTGCATCGGCAATCTGGTTGTCAATATCGGATTTAAGAATGTATCGGTCACCAATGACAGCTACGATTTGATCTGCAACAATTTTTTTGGGTTGTGCAGCGGCTGTTCCGGCTATCAGGAGCAGTACTCCCGATAAAAACGATGTTACTAATTTAGACATGAAGCTCAAAAGTAAAGGAGCGGAGTGTGATTCAACAACACTCCCCTCCCGATTTAACATTCTTTATTGAAAGATCAAAGCGTACGTTTCACTTCTTCCTGCTCAAACGCCACAACGGTATCGCCCACATTTACATCGCCAAAGTTTTTGATGGTAAGCCCACACTCCATATTGGAAAGCACTTCTTTGGCATCATCTTTATAGCGTTTCAAGCTGCCCAATTCGGCAAAGGCTCCTTCCTGACGCGGATAGATCAGTACCCCATCGCGGAAGAGACGCACTTTGGCATCGCGTTTGATTTTGCCATCCAGCACATAACAACCTGCAACGGTAACCTTATCGAATTTGTACACTTCACGAATTTCAACCGTAGCCACCTCTTTCTCGGTAATCTTGGGTTCCAACATCCCCTCCATAGCGCTTTTCACTTCTTCGATGGCATTATAGATGATGGAGTAGTTTTTGATTTCCACACCTTCCTGATCGGCCAAACGCGCTGCCTGTAGTGAAGGACGAACATTAAATCCGATCAAAATCGCATCTGATGCACTGGCAAGGGTAACATCCGCTTCAGAAATTTGACCCACCGCACGATGTACGACGTTTACGGCAATTTCTTCTGTGGAAAGCTTTTGTAATGAATCCGTCAAGGCTTCTACCGATCCGTCCACATCACCCTTGATGATGAGGTTCAACTCTTTAAAGTTACCCAGCGCCAAACGACGACCGATTTCATCGAGTGTAATATGTTTCTTCGTACGAATACCTTGTTCACGTAATATTTGTGCCCTACGGGTAGCTACTTCTTTAGCAACAGCTTCATCTTCATACATTTTGAACTTCTCACCGGCCTGTGGCGCACCGTTTAAACCAAGGATCTGTACAGGTGTAGACGGACCTGCTTTTTCAATACGCTGGTTGCGTTCATTGAACATCGCTTTGATCCTGCCGTAATATTGTCCCGATACAATCAAATCGCCCTGTTCCAGTGTTCCGTTTTGAACCAGGATGGTTGCCACATAACCGCGCCCTTTGTCGAGCGAAGCTTCAATGATGGATCCGGTTGCCTCGCGGTCGGGATTGGCTTTCAGTTCCAGTAATTCTGCTTCCAGTAATATTTTTTCCAGAAGCTTATCCACGTTCAATCCTTTTTTGGCCGCAATTTCCTGGCTTTGGTACTTACCGCCCCATTCTTCCACCAGCAAATTCATTTGTGAAAGTTGCTCGTAAATTTTTTGAGGGTTGGCACCGTCTTTATCAATTTTATTGATGGCAAAAATCATGGGAACCCCTGCTGCCTGAGCGTGACTGATGGCCTCTTTGGTTTGTGGCATCACGGCATCATCGGCCGCAATCACAATTACGGCAATATCTGTAACCTTGGCACCACGTGCACGCATGGCCGTAAAGGCTTCGTGACCGGGCGTATCCAAAAAGGTGATTTTCTTGCCGTTGGCTGCCGTTACCTCGTAGGCACCGATGTGCTGGGTAATACCCCCTGCTTCACCCGATACCACATTGGCACTGCGGATGTAATCGAGCAATGAAGTTTTACCGTGGTCAACGTGACCCATGATGGTTACGATAGGCGCTCTGGGACGAAGATCTTCGTCGTTATCGGCTTCGATCTCTTCTTCCATAGCCGCCTGTTTTTCCATGTCGATGAACTCAACCGTATAGCCAAATTCACCCGCAACCAGTTCAATGACCTCTGCATCCAAACGCTGGTTGATGGACACCATCAATCCAAGTCCGAAACATTTGGCCACCACTTCGGTTGGTGTCACGTTCATCAAACTGGCCAGTTCGCTGGCGCTGATGAATTCTGTAACCTGCAACACAGTGCTGTCACTTCCTTCAGCAGCATTCTCCGCCATTTCTTCCCGCTTCAATTTGCGGTATTTGGCTTTGAGGCTCTTACCTCTTCCGCCACCGCCGGTTAACTTAGCCTGCGTTTCGCGGAGTTTATCCTGAATTTGTTTTTCGTCAATGACTTTGTCTTCCCTGCCGCGGTTGTCTCTACCTCTGTTGGCACCGGGGCCTACCTGAATACCGGGGCGACGCTCATCTCTTCTGAACCCGCCGCCTTTGCTCTTGTCTTCGATGGCAGGCTGATTGCCTTTTTTATCGATCGGAATACGTTTGCGTTTCCGTTTTTCTTTATCTACAGGCTTGGGACGTGTATCGGAGTTAACCGGCAGTTCAATTTTGCCCAGAATTTTAGGTCCTTCCAACACTTCTGCCTTGATGTTTTCAATCACCACTTCAGGCGTTTCTGTTTCCTGGGGAGCAGGAGTTACAGCCACTACCTCTTCTTTTGGCGTTTCCTTTTCAACCTCCGGCTTGGGTGTTTCCTTGGGTTCTTCTTCTTTTTTCTTTACAGATTTTTTAGGACGGGTAGATCCATCAATTTTATCCAGATCAATCTTGGCAATTACCTTGGGCCCTTCTATTTCGGGGGCGACACGCTTCACCGTTTCTTGCTCCGCAGGGGCTTCTTCCTTAACGGATTCGGCGGGAGGCGGTGCCACTTCTACCGGCTGGGGCTCAACGACTGCAACAGGTTCAGGAACAGGAACAGGAACCGGAGCAGGAGCCTCTTCTACTTTGGGTTCTTCTTTTACGACAACCTTTTTCGCTTCTTTTTTGAAAAGAACCTCTTCCTCTTCTTTCTTCTTTTTATGCTCGCCCATTCCCCCCTTGGGAATTTCGATCTGATCGCTTTTGGCTTTTGCAGCCTTATCAGATGAAAATTCTGCCTGGAGCGAACGGTACATGGCTTCCGTAAGCTTTGCAGTAGGCTTCAGATCTTCTTTGTTGAATCCTTTTCCTGCAAGAAACTCGATCAGGGTATCTTTCCCGATGTTGAATTCCTTGGCGGCGGCCATCAAACGCGGTGTGTTACTATCAGACATTCAGATATTTTAATTGATCTACTTAATGGTTTGTTTTCGACGGGTGGATCTACAATTATTCGTTTTCAAATTCTTCTTTTAAGACACGGCGAACATCTTCAATGGTTTCTTTTTCCAGATCGGTACGACGTTCCAGTTCTTCGGTTGTCAATTCCAGTACACTGCGTGCGGTATCACAACCAATTCCTTTGAGTGTATCGATAACCCAACCTTCAATTTCATCGGTAAATTCATCCAGATCGATATCAAATTCATCCACTTCACCTTCCGTATCGCGGTAAACATCCAATTCATACCCCGTAAGTGCACCGGCCAGTTTGATGTTCACGCCCCGTTTGCCGATTGCCAGTGAAACCTGATCGGGCTTGAGATACACATCGGCATGTCTGCGTTCCTGATCAATGGTCATGCTGGTAATTTTTGAAGGCGTAAGCGAGCGTTGAATCAGCAGATTGATGTTGGTTGTATAATTAATCACATCAATATTTTCATTCTTCAGTTCACGTACGATTCCATGAATACGGCTTCCCTTCATCCCCACACAGGCGCCTACAGGATCGATACGGTCGTCAAAACTTTCAACAGCCACTTTAGCTCTTTCGCCGGGTTCCCGAACGATTTTCTTGATCACGATCAAACCGTCAAAGATTTCAGGCACTTCAATTTCCAGCAATTTGGCCAGGAAGGTTTCGCTGGTGCGGGACAAGATGATGACCGGCGTATTGTTTTTGAGTTCCACGCGCTTAATCACGGCACGGATGTTCTCACCTTTCTTGAAATAATCCTGCGGAATCTGTTCGCTTTTGGGCAATAACAGTTCGTTTCCTTCTTCATCGAGCAACAACACTTCTTTTTTCCATACCTGGTACACTTCGGCACTGATGATTTCGCCGATACGATCTTCATATTTCTTAACCAGCACGTTTTTCTTCAGGTCGCTGATGCGGCTGGCCAGTGTTTGTTTGGCAGCCAGGATGGCACGACGGCCAAAATCCTGAATTTCCACATCCTCGTACAATTCCTCGCCTACTTCAAAATCGGGCTCCACTTTTACGGCATCGGAATAGGCTACTTCAGCCAATGGATCATTGACTTCGCCATCCGGCACGATGGTACGGCGGCGCATGATTTCCAAATCTCCTTTTTCGGTGTTGACGATGACGTCGAAGTTTTCGTCGCTGCCGTATTTTTTACGGAGTAAAGTTTTGAATACATCTTCCAGAACTTTCATCATGGTAGGACGATCAATATTTTCTGCGTCCTTGAATTCCTGGAAACTTTCAATGAGGTTGATACTAGCCATAGCTCTTATTTTTTAATGCTCTTGACCCGTTAATCCGGATCGGTTAAAATACAATTTGAATTTTTGTTGATTTTATTTGTTCAGTCGAAAAAGTATGTTGAACGATTTCCTGCTTCTTTCCTTTTCCTTTGGTTTCTTCCACTATAATTTCGGTTTCTGTTGCCGAAAGGAGTTTGCCGTCAACTTTTCGTCCGTCTTTGAGGATAACCTCCACCGGACGACCGATGTTTTTAAGATACTGACGGGTGAGTTTCAAAGGCTCATCCAGTCCGGGCGACGACACTTCCAGTTCAAATTCACCGGGCGGAAACAAGCCCGCATCTTCAATTTTCTTA
>CANGQQ010000110.1 GCA_947456025.1 Chitinophagaceae bacterium
TAAACAAGGCCGGCAAGTACATGTAATAGCCGGACACGTCCCAACTTAAAGTGGATTCGGTGGCTTTCTGTTCCCATTTTGGATAATAAAACAATCCGGTCACCAACACCAAAGCACATGAAACAAGAAACGCGTACCGAGAAATCCAAGTCATAACATTTATCTCTTTTCTGAAAAACAAGATACTGCATTTACAAGGATTAACAGATAAATTCAAGATTAATGATATAGTTAAACAATAGAAAAATTCCGCAAAAGTCTTATGAATATAATTTTTATGCATAGATATTCTGGTGTAATTTCCAACCGAATTGCAAAATTCTTTTCGCACTATGCAGATCATTGAAGCACTTTTTTGGATTTCACTGGCAATCATCTTTTACACGTTTATGGGGTATGGATTGATCTTGTACATCCTTGTACAAATCAAGCGATGGTTTCAAAAAAAAGCCGCTTTCGCAGACGATTTTGAACCGACTGTTACTTTGGTCATTCCCTGCTTTAATGAAGCAGATATATTAATTATAAAAATTAAAAACTGTAAAGAACTGGATTACCCCAAAGACAAGCTACGTATCGTTTTTATTACAGACGGCTCAACAGATTATTCGCAGGACGTGTTGGAAACTCACCCAGACATTGACGTATTGCATGAAAATAAAAGAGCCGGCAAAACAGCTGCAGAAAACAGGGCTATGAAATTTGTAGACACCCCTTTTGTCATTTTTTCAGATGCTAATACCCTTTTAAACAAAGAAGCCATAAGATTCATCATACGCCATTTCTCAAATGAAGAAACGGGTTGTGTATCGGGTGAAAAAAGAGTATTGATGGATGAAAAGGATACCGCATC
The DNA here is from genome assembly GCA_947456025.1 of Chitinophagaceae bacterium. Taxonomy (GTDB): domain Bacteria; phylum Bacteroidota; class Bacteroidia; order Chitinophagales; family Chitinophagaceae; genus Lacibacter. The sequence goes on from CANGQQ010000110.1 coordinate 854, forward strand.
CGCAGCCGGGGAAGCACTTTACTGGAAATATGAATCCCTACTCAAAAAATGGGACAGTGAATTGAATACAACTGTTGGAGCCGCAGGAGAATTGGTAGCATTCCGATGTAGTTTGTATACCGATTTGCCTGAAGATACGTTGTTGGACGATTTCATGCAATCGATGCTGATTGCTGCTAAGGGTTATAAAATCGTATACGAACCTAATGCTTTTGCTGCAGAAACCGCTTCTGAAAATGTGGCGGAAGAATTGAAGCGAAAAATTCGTATTGCGGCTGGAGGATGGCAGTCAATGTCACGTTTAGCCCCCTATTTAAGTCCGCTGAAGAGTCCCTTGCTATATTTTCAATACTTTTCACATAGACTGCTCCGTTGGACAATCACCCCTGTTTTATTGATACTCGTATTTATGATGAATTTGGTACTGTTGCGACTAGATTCCCCGATCTATCAATGGCTAATGGTCGGTCAGCTACTTTTTTATGCAGGCGCAGTGATAGGCTATGCACTGGAAAATCGAAAAATCCGATTCAAGCCGTTTTTCATCCCTTACTACTTTTGTGTCATGAATTATGCAGTATTGGCCGGATTAAAAAAATATCTTTCCGGAAAACAAAAAGCAACATGGGACAAAGCAAAGCGTAAACCATAAATATCTATTCCTGATTTTTTAAAGTAAAGCCTGTTTAAAATAAAAAAGGGGATACATTATATATCCGCATCAGTCATTTTTTTTCCCGGTATATATGCTAAATTACTTTTGACATCCAACACCGCCACATAAGCATTTTTATGTATTTTACCTGCGCTTATGGCTAAATTGATTTTGGTGGCGTTAAACAGTAGACACTGTATGCAGTTACGTGCAGTTATTGCCCCAATCAAATTGATGCTATCCGTCTTTCAAAGGAGCTTATATTTAATCATGAATTTCATCCCAACTTCAACACGATGCGCAAAACATTAACCATCCTTACACTTTGTATTTTTCTTGCCGGATCCGGGTGGGTCTATTGGAAGTATTTTTTTACTTACAGCAGTGGGTACCGAAGCGGCCTGTTGCAAAAATTTTCGTACAAAGGAACCCTGTTCAAAACCTATGAGGGAGAAATGATCCTGAGCAGCATACGAAGTAACATGAACACACCGTTGGCAAGCGAAAAATTTTTATTTTCCGTAGTAGACACTTCGGTAGCAAAAAAAATGGAACTTTTACAAGGACGTATGATTACGGTTCATTATCAAAACAAAAACGGAACATTGCCCTGGAGAGGAGATACCCCATTTATCGTTGACAGCGTAAAAGCGGAAACGTTTTAAAAAACACTTCTTGCCTGCTGGTTACGCTATTGTGCCAGCAAACAAAACAGAACCGGCTTTTTGTGCAAATCAGGAACTTCATTTTTCCATTCGGAAATGGTTCGGGTTTGAATCCATTCGGTATCGGAAGTAAGGTTGGCGGCCACACACAATCTTGTTTGTGGTTTACAGACCTTAAGAATGGTTTCCATCAATTGATTGTTCCTGTATGGCGTTTCGATGAAGAGTTGTGTGCTGTTGAAGCGCGCCGATGTTTCTTCCAGTTGCTGTAACTTCCTTTTTCGTTGCTGTTCATCAATGGGCAAATAACCTGTAAATGAAAACTGCTGCCCGTTCATACCGCTGGCCATCAACGCTAAGAGTATAGAACTGGGACCAACTAAGGGCTTGATGACGGCTTTGTGTTGATGTGCAGCTTCGATTAAAATTTGTCCCGGATCAGCAACACCCGGACAACCGGCTTCGCTGATTAAACCAATGGTTTTCCCCTCCTTTAATTTTAATAAAAATTGTTGCTTTACCGAAGCCTCTGCTTTGTGGATGGTAAACCATTCATAGTGGTCAATAACAATCGACTGATCGAGTTTTTTTAAATAGCGTCTGGCGGTACGCTCGTTTTCGACAAAAAATACAGCACAGGACTTGATTGCATCCAAAACATAAGGAGGAATCGTATGAAGATGTGACTCTTCTAATGGGGCGGGAATAAGATAAACAACAGACATTAGGGATTGTCATTTGGATGATACAAACTCAAGGTAGCAGCAACAACCGCATAAGCGGGAGCCAACACCCAGCCTACTATCGGTATTAAATGAAGCAGATAAAAAACCATGCCATTACCGATTGCAAGCCCTTTTTTACTGCTGATAAAAGCAATACTCCGGGAAGGCGTTAGTTTGTGACGCTCTGCACTGTAATCGAGCATCGAAAACCCATAATAGTAACACTCGACTAAAAAAGCAATGACCGGACTTACCCAACCCACCACAGGGATCAGTGAAAAAAGTAAAATAGTAAGGGTGTAAACCGTTTGCCACAAGGTATTACGAAAAGCCAGTCGAATTCCACGAACGATATCTTTCATGAGCTGAAACATATTGACCGGATAGTCGTTCCCCTCTATGATACTCTCCGTTTTTTCACTCAAGTAAGCGAAAACAGGTGCTCCAATAATTAAAAACAGATACTTGAATAAAGAGAAATAAAAAAACAAAAGAATCAACCGAAAGATGATGCTTCCTGTAATAAACAAGTAATTCAGCAAACTGTTTTGCATCTGATCCAACCAACTCTTGATTCCTGCAAACCGAAACAGCCAGTCCAAAAAATCGCCGGATGAAGTCCAAAACAACCACATGCCTGTCATGAACATGAGTGAATAGATCACGCCGGGCACCAGAATCCATTTCCAGAGATTGTGCCTGCGGATGAATTCATGCGCCCTGAAATAAGCCTGAATCGAGATGACAAGTTCTTTAAGCAAACAATCTTAATTTTAAGTTCAACAATAAGGCCTTTCCTTCATAAAACGGAAAAATACATAAAAATGCAACTGCTGCACCGAGAATTTTATCAGCGTAACAATGTTGTTCAAATTGCACAGGAACTAATCGGCAAGTTACTGATAACAAAATTTGACGGCGTGATCACTTCGGGTCGCATTGTAGAAACAGAAGCCTATGCAGGAAAAACAGATAAAGCCTCACATGCATACAATGGGAGACGGACGAATCGAAATACAATGATGTACTATGATGGAGGCGTTAGTTATATCTACATTTGCTATGGAATGCACACGCTCTTTAATGTGGTAACGAATACTTCCGATGTACCGGACGCCGTACTCATCAGAGGCATAGAACCCATGGATGGCCTCACCATCATGTTGGAGCGATGTAAGAAATCAACGCCGCACCCTACCATCGGACGAGGTCCGGGTAATTCCGGAAAAGCATTGGGATTCCATTTGTACCACAATGGTCTTCCGCTATCAGGAAAAGAAATTGGAATCTATGATGATGCCTTCCCGGTCAAGTCAATACATAGCTCCAAGCGCATTGGTGTTGATTATGCGGGAGATGATGCCAACTTGCCTTATCGATTTTTTATCCCCGGACATTTACAGGTTACACAACACGCAAATAACAAATCCGCAAAGGCAGCTGCACTTACCGTTTAAATCAAAAAAGAATGTTTCGCAAAATCAATTTCCAAGAGAAATACCTGGCTCTGCCACTGGGCATACTTTTAGCTTTATTTTTTGGATGGGCAAACCCGTTCTCACTAGATGCGAAAGCCAACACGGCTGTTGCGATTGCCCTTTTAATGGTTCTATGGTGGGTGACGGAAGCATTACCGATGCCCGTGGTTGCGCTTTTACCTGTTATACTTCATCCATTGTTTCATTTAGGAACGATTGAAGAAACAACAAAAGCCTACAGCAATCCGGTTATTTTTCTGTTCATGGGAGGATTTCTGATAGGAATTGCGATTGAAAAATGGAACCTTCATAAACGAATTGCCCTGCAAATTGTCAGCTTCACAGGAACAAGCGGTAATAAAATCATCCTGGGATTCATGATCGCCACGGCCTTTCTGAGTATGTGGTTGAGCAATACCGCTACAACCATGATGATGTTTCCGATTGCCCTTAGCGTCATCCGTGTAATGAAAGAACATCCATCTGAGACCGGGAACACCCACAATTTTGCCCTTGCACTCATGCTCACTTTGGCTTATGCCAGTAACATTGGAGGAATGGCCACCATGATTGGAACACCGCCCAACATTGCATACGCTTCTTTTTTTGAAAAGAAATATGGATTCACCATTTCCTTTTCAGACTGGATGGCATTATGCATTCCGATTTCATTCCTTTTACTGCTTGCTTTATACATCGTGCTGACCGGTTGGCTCTACCCTAACCGGCTCTATGAAAACAACAACATTCAAACCTATATTCAACAGGAACTAAAATCACTGGGCCCACTTTCAATTGCGGAAAAGAGGATTCTGGTCATTTTCGTTTCAACAGCATTACTCTGGATCTTCAAAGATCTTTGGAATCAATTGGGTATTTTTAAACTGGATGACACAATCATTGCAATGACAGGCGCGCTAACCTTATTTGCCACTCCGGCAGAAGGACAAACGAATACAAAAAAACAAATGCTTCTCAAATGGAGCGATACTTCCGTTATGTCATGGGGCATCCTCCTTCTTTTTGGTGGTGGAATTGCAATGGCAAATTCACTTGAACGAACAGGAATTATGACAATGATCGGTCATGCATTCGCTGATGCAGCATCCATCAAGGGAGTGATTTTAATCTTTCTCATAGCAACACTTTCCATTTTCATGAGTGAATTGATGAGCAATGTTGCACAGGTAATTGTTCTGGCTCCGGTTTTAGCCGCCGTTGCAGATGCTTCCGGCCATAATTCATTGCAACTAGGTCTCGCCATGACCCTTGCAGCGAGTGCAGCCTCCATGTTGCCAATGGGAACACCCCCCAATGCCATTGTTTTCAGCAGCAATCACATACCGCTCAAAGAAATGCTTAAAACAGGACTGATCATGAACCTGATCAGCATAGTCGTAATTACACTGCTGTGCCGTTATCTCTTTCCACTCATTTTTCAACAACCCTTTCATTAATAAGATCGAAAGGCTTTCCCTAAAACACCGTCACGAAACCTTAAATGCAAAAACGATGTCAGTCGATTATTTATCCGGAGTTATTCAACAATTCGAATACTACAAATTGCTTGGCGAAAAAACCATTAAACAACTGAGTGACGAACAGTTGAACTGGTCTTATAACTCAGAAAGCAACAGCATTGCAGTCATCGTGCAACACTTACATGGCAATATGCTTTCAAGATGGACCCACTTCTTAACAGAGGACGGAGAAAAAACGTGGAGAAACAGAGATGCCGAATTTGAATCCAAAGTCCTCAATAAAAGTGAGTTGCTCGAACTTTGGAACAAAGGTTGGAATTGCCTTCTGGATGTTCTTGGATCACTGAAACCTGCCGACTTATCGAAAACCGTTTACATTCGCAATCAGGGACATACGGTAACAGAAGCCATTCACCGACAACTGGCACACTACCCTTATCATGTAGGACAAATGGTTTTTATCGGAAAAATGTGTCGTGGAGAAAACTGGAACAATCTATCTATACCTAAAGGACAATCCGAACCTTACAATGCAGAAAAATTTTCGAAACCGCAACACAAGGCGCACTTCACAGATGAATATGTAACAAAATCAGCGTCCCATAAAAAAAGGACGTCCTAAGACGCCCTTACCTGGAAAGTACTGAATTTATAATCCTTTCAGTGTTTGCAACCGATCCCATTTCCCATTCCGCATCTCCTCGGCTTGCTTTAAAAATACAGCCGCCAATTCCGGATCTTTCGCCTTGATTACATTGAATCGATTTTCGTGATACATAAACTCACTAAGCGGAAGTGATGGCTCCTTGGAGTCAATGACAAAACGCTCTCCTTTCGGCTTCATAGGATTGTAATGGAACAGTGGCCAGTACCCGCTGTTCACGGCAAAACTTTGTTCTTCTGCTCCATGACTCATGTCGATACCATGTGCGATACAATGACTATACGCAATAATGAGTGAAGGTCCGGGATAGGCTTCTGCTTCCAGTATAGTGCGAATCGTTTGCATATCATTTCCACCCATTGCGATTTGCGCAACATAGGCGGTACCGTGTGCAATAGCCTGCAACGCCAGATCTTTTTTACCCGTTGTTTTCCCGTTCACGCTAAATTTAGCACTAGCACCCAGGGGTGATGCTTTGGATTTTTGTCCGCCCGTATTACTGTACACTTCGGTATCCAAAACCAGAATATTTACATTTTCACCGGTACTCAAAACATGATCCAGTCCGCCGTATCCGATGTCATAGGCCCAACCATCACCTCCAATAATCCATATGGATTTTTGCTCCAAAAAGTCGGCCAGATGATACAAATTCAAAGCCGCCATAGAACGTTGATGCTGCAAACGTCTTTTCAGTTCCTGAACCAGTTCATGCTTTTTTTGAAGTTCAGATTCTGTCTGTTCTTTTGCATGAATCAATTGATCGACCAGATCCTCACCAATTTCCGGGCGCAATTCATCCAGTAATTGCAAAGCCATTTCCTTTTTCTTTTCACTTGCCAGTCGTAACCCTAAACCAAATTCGGCATTGTCTTCAAAAAGACTGTTGGCCCAGGCAGGACCAACACCCGAGTTGTTTTTACTCCACGGTGTTGTGGGCAGATTGCCACCGAAGATGGACGAACATCCTGTTGCATTGGCTACAATCATTCGCTCGCCAAAGAGTTGCGTCAGTAATTTCAAATAGGGCGTTTCGCCGCAACCCGCACAGGCTCCGCTGAACTCAAACAAGGGCTGAAAAAACTGCGAACCTTTAACCGTGTTTTTGTTAACACGGGATCGTTCTACTTCGGGAAGAGTCAAAAAGTAATTCCAGTTTTCAATTTCCTCTTTTTGAATCGGAAGCTTATCCATCATGTTGACCGCCTTGTGTCCTGTATCTGTTTTGCTGGTTATGGGACAATATTCAACACACAAGGTGCAGCCGGTACAATCTTCCGTTGACACCTGAA
>CANGQQ010000111.1 GCA_947456025.1 Chitinophagaceae bacterium
TACCCGGCAATGGTCGTAAACTTCCCAATTGAAATGGGACTCGTACAATCCAAATGATGATGTTTGGTTATTGCTGCACCTTCTTCCATACGAAGCACAGATCTCCGATCGGGCTGATGTTGAAAATGGTTCGATTGTCTCGTTGAAGAAAATCCTGTAATCCAATTACTCCGGCCTATTGAAGTGTTGCGCTCCATACGAATTTCATCCAAATGGATCGCTGTTGTAAAATGTGAGATTTTAGCTCCCTCACACATGATCAAACGACCGGGATAGACCCAGGCTAATCCAATGTTTGCTTTAGGATGTAAAACATAGCCGAAACACAGTTTCAATACAACCCGTTTTATTCTCCAGGGTAAGAAAAGAATCAATATTTTAAGCATCGTCCTCATAGATCTATTTGATGTATTGTTTTATCAGATATTGGTTTCGCCTGACTCTTCCAGCATCAGCTGCAAATAGGAATTGACCATAGCGGTTGAAGAAAAGCGTAATGTATTGTTGAATCCTTCCCGAATCAGAACTTCTCTTAGTGCAGGATCCAGCAACGCTCTGTAAGCATTTGCAAATTCTTCAGGCTGGTCAGGAGCTGCATACAGTGCGCCCGAACCTCCAATTTCAGGCATGGGTTGAAGATTGCTTGCAATAACCGGCGCACCACAAGCCTGTGCTTCCACTACGGGCCAACCAAAACCCTCGGACCAGGAAGGGAATACAAATGCATCACATCCGGCATATAACGCTAATAATAATTCATGCGACGGATTCTCTACTGTTCTTACACGTTCATTTAAATGAAACCGATCGATCATGATTCTGACTTCATCTTCAAGTGGTTTTCCGGCAAAAACGATGGAGCCTTTGAAATCAGCACCCGATTCAAGAAGCATTTTAATCAAAAGAATTCTGTTTTTCCTCGGCAGTCCCGATCCCACATGTAATAAATAGGCTGAACGCTGCAAGGAAATGGTTTCAAGCATTTGATTTATAAATGCGATGTCGGGACGATAAAAACGTCCATTGAACCCATTATAAACCACTTTCCAAAAACGGTCATGATGTTGTTTTTTTCGAGACCGGGCAAGCTCAATAAGCTGATGGAGTGTTGTAGTTGAGACAGCACCAATCTTTCTGGCTTTCAGTAAATGAAATAAAATCCATTTCTGTAACCACACTCCTGTTTTACTGGCCTTGCACCAAGCAGCAGGATCACCCAAGGCACCGCGAATTGCAAGCACATCATGACAGGTGATGAGCGTATTTCGTTTGGGCAACCAAAATAGATAAGGAGCATTAGAGTGGTCGGCAATATGATAGTATACTTTCTTTTTAAAAAGAAAACGAAGCCTGTACCCTATAAGTAAGCATGGAGTCAGAATCCATTTGTCCAAATAAGCAATCCATTTACCTGTGCCGGAATTTGTATGTTTAAACAAGTATCCTAAAATCACAGGTGGTTTAATCTCAAGCACATGAACACCCTGTTTTTCATACTCGACACGAAGCATCGCTGCAAACCGGTTCATGCTCTCCTGCTTGTCTTTTCGGTAATTGGAAACAATGCAAACAATCATACTTCAGGAGATAATGATTCGTCTGTACTTTTTGTCGCTGCCAATAAGAGCCCTCCAAAGAAGACTGTAAATCCAAGATAAGTAGGTTGAGCCCATTGCCCGAGAACCACATTAAATACTGTATTCCCAACCAATAACCAGGGTAAAAAGTAACCGCCCCGAAATTTCTGAAAAGCCAGATGAATCATTTTCACAGCTATAGAAACACGAATCAGCAAAAAGCAAACTCCTAACAAAGGTCCCAATTCCCCCAACACTCTTCCCCATTCACCCTCTGAAAGTAAAAACTCCCTTTGGCCGGTAGTAATTTGACTGGCGGCATTGGTCCCCATACCTACACCATGCCCCCAAAAAGGAAGATCACCAAGATTTTCAAACGCATTACCCATACTTCCTAAGAAACGCTTGAACATAACACCATCCAATCCCCCTTCGGACTCATTGGCGGATTGGAAACGCTCCTGGAAAACATCCAAACCGGTACTTAATAAATCTGTATTTATAAGGAAATAAAAAATAAATAAAAGTAAGATGCCTGCCACTACGGTACGCCAGAATAAAAGTTTGTTGCTGAGCAGACTGAATATGAAAAAAAACATCGTAATCAGAATACTGAAAAGAAGCGTTCTGCTGATAGAAAAGGGAATACTCAGAAACAAACAAGCCAGTGCCGGATAGAGAATCCATTTACTTATTTTCAGTTCCCCCGACAATCCCCAGAAAATAAAAGAAGACACCACAGTAAAAAACAAAACCAGTCCATTTGTAAAAGAGAAGGTGCCGGGTGGACGGAAATAACCCATTGCACCAACGAATCCCCCGCCCTCACTATTCTCTCCCAATCCCTTATTGATCCATGAAGTCTGCGGACTATAGAATTGAACTACAATAAGCAAAAGCATAGGGATACTCAAAACAATCATCCATCGGGAAATGGTTTCAATATTTTTTTTATTGAAGACAGATTGGATGACAAAAAGAAGTGGAAAATGCAGTACGGTTATTCGAAGTCCATACAACGCAACATAGATGTTTCCATGCCCAAGGAACATTGCAGTATAAAAAGCAATTGCGGAAATAACCAATATCGACACTAAATATCGACTCACTTTCAAAACATGATATTTCCATGACAGAAAGAGAATATAGATCGCAACAGGGTCTCTTACCAAGAGTAATGGACCCGACAGACCGGGCAGGATCCATCTTCGTAAGGCCCCTTCAAATATCAGGAGCAAACCATACAGATACAAGGCATATACAATTCTTTGAATAGCTCGCTCCGTTTTATTGTCAACCGTAAAATTCATTTGCTTTGAAAAAAAGAGTACTTACCTGATTTCATAAAATAGCTGCCGATACAGCTGCTATTTTACTTGAATAATGATCCCAGTTGTATGTTTCGGCAGAGTGAATCGCTGCCATTCCGGTTTCTTCGACCAATAACGGATGGTCTAACAACTTCTTGATCGCATTCTCCAGTTGATTGGTATTTGCGGCCTCAATCAGCCAACCATTTTTCCCGCTTTGAATCACATCAGGCCCTGCTGTTCGATCCGTTGTAATGACAGACATGCCTTGTGACATTGCCTCGGTTATCACCAGACCAAAGCCCTCAAAAAGGGAAGGAAACAGTAAAACATCATGCGTCCGCATGAGTGCTAATATCTGTTGATGCGGTAATGTGGGGATGTAGGTGTGTTTTGCCAACGAATCATCCAATGCTTTACATTGTTGTGTTGTCTTTTGACCCACTACTGTCAACTCTACATCATCCCGAAACTGATCAACGGCCTTGAAAATGTCAGCAATTCCTTTCCGTTGTGTCAATCCACCAACATACAATAACTTCAATTTGCGATTGTTCCCATTGTAGTATTCATGAAATCCCTGATGCACTTGGGGGAAACCATAAGGCACGATGTGAATAGAATTGAGTCGGTCCGGATAGTTTTCCAATGTAGAGGCGGTGAAACTACTTGCAACAAAGATTAAATCTGCCAGTTTCAGTTCCTGATCTTTTCGGTTTAATTTTTCATCGGAGTCCAGAAAACCGGGCATCGTCATTGCCCATTCGGGCCAACGTTCTTTTTCGTGCAACAAATATGCTCTAGCCGAACGCCAATAACCAATTGGAAGATCATAGATTTTTTTTACCCCCTTTTTTTGTGCTGCCAAAAAGGAATGTAATGCTCCATCCTCATAAGCATAAACCCCCTTTACGGAAGCGTCCTTCGATTGTAAGATCTGAGTTGCGACTTTTTGATCTAGCCGTTGCATGATCCGATCAATCGAAAAGAGCCCTTGCTCATGCCGGATCATCCTTTGCCAATTCACTTTTGAAGAAAGCAAACGCCCCAATTCATAAAATGGCTGCGAATTGGTTTTGTTGTAAAATTTCTGATCATATTGTCTTCGATACAAATCACGCATCCCGGGGATAGAGGCTACCTGAGCTAATAATGAATTCGGATATACTGCAATGGTTGTAAAAAAACGACTTAATAATTGCTGTTCGTATAAGCCATTCAAGACGGCACGACTGTTTGCATTACCCGTTGGATGTGAAAAATAGATCACTGTATGTCTTTTGAGTTAAACAGGACCTTCTCCCACTTTTGAATTAAAAGTTCTTGTGAAAAATGCATTCTATAAAACATCACTAAAGCGTTTCGATCGATTCGGTTCATCCTGCAATCATCAGCAAAAGCGCATATTGCCTTCTTGATATCCTCATAAGAGGTATTGTGATCAATGATTCTTGTGGACCGATCGTCAACTTTCAAATCCGGAATCCCACCTTTGTTGGTTGACAACCAAGGGATGCCTGCACTCATGACCTCGAGTAAGCTAACAGGCAGTCCTTCGGAATGAACAGAGAGCAATAAATAACCATCTAAAAAAGAAAGAATTTGCTGTAGTTCATCTTTCCCGTTAAAAACACCGTGAAATTCAATGTTTGATTGCGTTCGGAATAAATCGGCATGATAGGATGGACCTTCACCCCATAGATGAAAAGTAATATGACTGCAAGAAGCATCGTTACTCAACCGAATGAGTGTATCAATCCCCTTTTCGGGTATCAACCGTCCAAAATAACCAAAATGTATTTGTTGTATTTCCTTTCTGATCGGACGAAGAGACACTTCCATTTGTCTTGAAAAAACCGGAACCGTTGTTACAGAACGATTCAGGTAAGTTGACATTCGATCAGCATTCGTTTGAGAACATGCAATCAATTGATCACATGACTGCATAGTCTGTTTATAAGATTGCGGCCATGTAAGCTGGTCTTCGGAATCGCCCGAAGTATGATGGTGATGTACATGTTTCTTGTATCGGAACAATCTACGTACCCAACTGATTGATTGACCTTGACCATTCGTATAAAGCGCATCGTATCGAACAAATAACAAACGAAACGCCTTTAAGATTAAAAACAACAACCCGGATTTTGAATTTTTGGCATCATAAAAAAAGACACGTGTACAATATCCGGAAAACAGATATTTATTTGCTTCAGTCAGTTTACATTTCGGCACAAGGATATGAATATGATGGCCTTGCCGAGCCATAACTCGCGAAAACTCAATAACATGACTTTCAATCCCTCCGGTATTTAAAAGCTGTGTTGAAAACAACAGTATACGACCCATCCGATTGTTATTGATTATCGTTTACGAAGACCCTTTTTAAACTCCTATTTGCCAGTCCTGACTTTAAAAGAAGCACGATGGCTGTTCTATAAATGAATGAACTGATAAGTGATTTCATCTTAATCCAAAAAAAACTAGTACGGTCCGGCTTTTGAATGATGTTTTTTTGATGTGCCACTGAAGCTTCAACAATAGCAGACAAATACCTTTTTTGTGCTTGCAACTTTTTGAACCGCACTGTGGGTCTGTTCAAAGTATCGGAACGCAATAACTCGTCATAAGACAAAATGTCAATAAACTGCCGAACAGTGTCCAAACGAGGATCCTGAGGATTGGGATGTATCAGAATAACAGGCGCCCCCATTCCTAAACAGGGCAAGGCACAATGTATTTTGGTTGTAACGATCAATGAAGCATCACAATACTGTTGAAGTAAATTCTCCATATGATTCACTCCTTGTTTTACATAATCTTCAAAAGGAAGCAACACATCCGCCGGATCATGCGTGACCCTTGTAAACTCCTTTTTAGTAAGCAGTTCCAATTTTTTTAAAACAGGTTCTGGAACCGGATGGTCGATATTGTCGACCAGTAAACAAGGGCCTTCCTTTTGAAGAATGGGTTTTCTTGGGCTGGTCGTTATGGTAAGACATCCCGAATAATAAGCAGGAATTCCCCATCCCAGAAATAAAGAAAGCGTTTTTTTATCCCTGCAACCTATTGGAGCATTTTTTTTAAAGTGATTTCTAACTTGCCGATTCTGAAGTAAGGCGGAGTTGGCTACATGCAGCGATATGTAGCAAGGCTGAACTGCATCAGGTGGCGGAAATTTTGAAAAATCATGCATAAACCAGCCCGATGCCAAAAGGAAGCTTCTTGCTTTACTATCCAGTAAAGACAGCTGTTCACGATCTACAGGCTTTGCTGTGGCAGGCAAAAACTTTTCAGCAGCCATACCTTGTAAAACATCTCCGACATTATTTCTTACCAACCCCTCAACAATATAATAGTAGTTCATTTACAAACGATATATAAGTGATGCTTGATAGATGCACTATATTTCAACTTATGAATATTTAAGCTCGGCAGGTCTTCTTCCTGTAAGTGGATGTTCCCAAACATGATATAACATTGCCGATAACAAAATCGTAAGAGCCAATCCCAAGCACTTTGAAAATACATTTCCTATTGTCGTATCCCGAATGAAATCAAATACATGATACGTCGTTATCAAAACAGGTATGTGGATTAAATAAATCGAATAACTCCATAAACTCAAATTCGATATGACTAATCGTATGGAAGGAACCCTGCTTCCAGGTAAAGAAACAGTTGAAATTACCGGCAATAACAACGCACAACTACAGGGTGCAAACAGCAGCAGCAAGGGATGATGTTTTGCCTGAATAAAGGCACTGCTACTGAAATAAAGAAAATAGATGCAAGAAACCAGTGAAATGATTCCTATGAAGAACAAAATCCATCTCAAATTAGTAATAGCTTTATACTCATTTGTAAAAAATGAAATCAATACTCCAAATGCGATTGCATCCAATCGGGCTAATGTGATGCCTCTTAATTGAATATTGGGACTATGATCAACCATGATGTAGCGAATCGTCAAACTGGTCGCAACAAGAAGGGAAACACTCAACAATACACTTGCTTTACCGTTTGCCTTCAAAAGTTGAAACAGCAAGAGCAATAGCGGAAAAAGAAAGTAAAACCACTCTTCAATACACAGACTCCATGAAACACCATAAAATACTTGTGAGCGTGCCAAAATATCTTGTCCAAACCATAGATAGTTTAGAACATAAGAAAAGCCCTGAAAGTCTCTCGTCACATAATAATGAAAAAAGATCATCAGAATAAGTACCAGGTAATAGTTAGGTAAGGTTCTGTACCAGCGCCGCTTCCAAAAATTTAAAATTATTTTCAGATCGAGCCTTTCAGGTACAACCATGGTACGGTAAATAATATGGCCAATCAAATATCCACTTAAGGCAAAAAACAATTCAACACCCCAAAATCCAACAAATTCCAATGAATTCACAAAATGTGCAGCCAGAACAAAAAATATGGCGGCAACACGCACGAAGTCAAGTCCAAAATTCCGATCTGAAGATCGTTCTTTAGGTAAAATCACAGATTTAAGCTTAACGAATTAACAGATAGATCGGTTTCACGATTATAATCCTCTAATTTCTCCATAAACTGAATTGCGGTATTATTCAATCCATTTCGGATATTAAATCGGGGAATGGAATCGGGCAGAGGGTCAATTGCAAAGAACAATTGATTATAATAGGGTGAATGATGTTCCCGTTCTGTCGAA
>CANGQQ010000112.1 GCA_947456025.1 Chitinophagaceae bacterium
ATATCGACGGTATGCACAACAACGATCCGCGTATTGTTAAAAAAACGGTCGCCATTGAACGTCTCAGTTTTGATGAGGCCGCCGAGCTGGCTTATTTTGGAGCTAAAATTTTACATCCTGCTTCCATTTGGCCGGCGCAACATTACAACATTCCCGTAAAGCTGCTCAATACGATGGAGCCCGATGCAAAAGGCACACTCATTGCTGAAGAAGCAGGAAGTGTTGGCGTGAAAGCTGTTGCCGCAAAGGATGGAATTGTTGCCATCAAAATCAAAAGCAGTCGCATGTTGTTGGCCTACGGGTTCTTGCGCAAAATATTTGAAGTGTTCGAGAAATACCGTACGCCCATTGATATGATCACCACTTCGGAGGTGGCGGTTTCTTTAACGATTGACAGCGGTGTTCATTTAAAAGAAATCATCAAGGAACTGGAACCCTTTGGTACCGTTGAAGTGGATCAGGATCAAACGCTGGTTTCGATCGTTGGAAACGAAATCGCCCAAACCGATCATATTCTGAGGAAACTCTTTGATTGTATGGACGCAATTCCCGTTCGTATGGTCAGCTATGGCGGCAGTCCGCACAATGTTACCTTGCTCGTTCCCTCCGGTTATAAAATTCAAACCTTACAAGCTTTGAACAAAGGAATTTTTGGTTTAGAGTAATTGCAACGCTAAGGATCTTTCAGCCAAACCAACGGGCGCACACTTTTTAGGATGCGCCCGTTTTTTTTTCTCCTGTCTGTCCTGTTTTCAGATTCGTTTTCGTTCGGTCTAAAGTGTAACTTTAACGAAGATTGTTTTCCGCCGGGATTCTGTTCCGGGAAGTCCCGATTTGTACAGACCATGCTTAAACCATGAAGATGTTAAACCCATTTACTGCACTTCAATTTGAGAACACAGAAGATGCGTTTGCCTATAAGACAGACCGGCAATTAAAAAAAGCGTACCGATTGTTTTCGCTGCTTCAATGGTCTGTTCCAATTCGAATCGGCACGGCAGTTACACCGCTCTTATTGAAACTGGGATGGCCGTTTCGTCAATTGCTGCGAGCCACTTTGTTTGAACAGTTTGTGGGAGGGGAAACGTTAGAAGAAACAGCATCCTTAACAAAACACCTGGAATCGTTCCACGTACAGGTTATTCTGGATTATGGCGTAGAACAATCGGATCGAACGGAAGCCGAAAAGGATCACTGTACAGCGATGTTTTTAAAGGTCATTGCCTTTGCGGCATCACAGCCCAATAGTCCGTTTATCAGTATCAAGTTAACCGCACTTGCACGGTTTTCGCTACTTGAAAAAATGGATCGTTTGATGTGTGGTACGGATGCATCGTTGTTAAACCGATATGACGCCATGCTTTCTGAACTATCTACCGATGAAGTTCTGGAATGGGAACAAGTCGTCAAACGGCTGGATCAGATAGTACCAGCTGCCTCCAAGGCCAATCGGTCTGTTTTGATTGATGCGGAAGAGAGTTGGATTCAACAACCTGCCGATGCATTGGTGTTGATGCTGATGTGCCGTTACAACAAGGAACGCCCGGTTGTTTATAATACGGCACAGTTGTACCGGCATGACCGGATTCAGTTTTTGCAGGATTGTTTTGAAGAGGCCGTAAAGAACGATTTTATCTATGGTGTCAAGTTGGTTCGCGGGGCGTATATGGAGAAAGAACGGGAGCGGGCCATGAACATGCAATATCCTTCACCCATCCATGCCGGTAAGGAGGATTGTGATCGTGATTTTGATGCATCCGTCGTTTTTTGTATCGAGCGACTGGAACAGATGGCGGTAGTTATTGCAACTCACAATGAAAACAGTAATGCAAAGGCTGCCCAAAGAGTAGATGAAGCCGGAATCGATCGAAAACATCCGCATATCCATTTCAGTCAGTTGTTTGGTATGAGCGATCACATTACCTTTGCGCTTTCAAAGTCCGGCTATGCGGTAAGCAAATATGTGCCCTTTGGACCTCTTAAGGAGGTGCTGCCGTACTTAATGCGTCGGGCACGCGAAAACACATCGATTGCGGGGCAAACCGGACGGGAGTTAAGGCTCCTGAAAAGCGAAATGAAACGCCGCAAGTTGTTGTAAAAGGGACTGCTAGCTCAGTTGGTTCAGAGCACTACTTTGACAGAGTAGGGGTCACTGGTTCGAGTCCAGTGCAGTCCACATTTAGGTTTGCAGCAATACCCATGTTAGCAGTAGGATTCGTTCCGATTTTTCTTGTTTCTTCTGAAAATTTTATAAACATGAGAAACAAAGCCGGAAACATTTTCTTTATTTCTTGATAATACTCTAGTGGGTCATTTATTGTTTCGTGTTCTGGTTCGTATTTAAATTTGAATTCTTCATTTGCCAATAAGGGTTCGCTTGGACTTGGTATAATTGCTAAAGGCATGAGCGTACACAGAAAGGAGTAGTGTAAAGTAAAGTGAGTTTGTTGTGGTATTTTTTCTACTCCGAATGTCTCGTTTTCTAAATCAGTTTTGTAAGAAAAATCATCAGCAATATTACTTGGGTGTGAAATGCTGCTTAGGATTTCTTTCATGTGATCAATTTGGTCCTCCATTGAACCAATCCAAACACTTTGCCTTTTTGTTAGTTCTTCTTTTATATAAGTTTCGGTTTTTCCTTTGCTCAGGTATGTGTGCCAGAATGCATTTGAATCTTTAAAGGTTTGTACATTTTCATAATCTTGACGGAACTTGTCATCTAGTTGAAAGCGTGTCCATGTCAATCCTGTTTCAAATAGCAACCTAAGGGTAATCCTTGCATCTGTATCAAGTCCATGACTACATAATAATCTTATTGATGTTAAATGCTTGATCTGTCTTATAATTATTTTGTAGTAAGTGCCTGAAGGCTTCAGTCCTTGAGTCGCACTTTGAAGCTGAAAATTGGCAAGTATTCTTAGGAGTGCAATGTATTCATCAATGTATGCAAAAAGTGATGCTAACTGTGCGTCTTTTATATCAATATTAAATTCGTTATATACCTTCTCTGATAAAGTCGATTCGTTTTGTTTAAATCCTTGGTGCTTATAAAGAAGTTTTATAGTATTAATTGCATGCTGGTATGACAAGGTTGGAACTTGCATATAGGAAATGTTTTGATCTTACTGCTAACGGTTTGCAGCTATAAGAAGTTGGCGATTTCAAAGCACAAAACTTTCAACCTGCATTAATGTTTGATTGAAAAACTGAACTTCATTTAACCACTGAATCGCCAATTTCTTATAGGTGCTGTTAGCGGATGCCG
This sequence comes from Chitinophagaceae bacterium, assembly GCA_947456025.1. Taxonomy (GTDB): domain Bacteria; phylum Bacteroidota; class Bacteroidia; order Chitinophagales; family Chitinophagaceae; genus Lacibacter. The sequence goes on from CANGQQ010000112.1 coordinate 3,266, forward strand.
TATTGTCCTTCAAGCTCATATTACTAATCGACATTTTGTTTAAATGGGTCGTCAGTGCAAACCTTTCTTTCAAATATTGTCCAATCGTCCTTGTCTAATAGTAAATTTCTGTTCATATTTTGAAGTAAATCATATCGGTCAACTAAAAATTTAAATTTGGGGTGACCCAAATCTTCTACAAGGCAGTTATAGGTTAACAATACTAGTTCGTATGCTGAAAGTTGTGCACGCAAAATAGAAACATAATATTGTTTTTCTTTTGCTTCAATCAGGTCGGAAACATGTACATATTTAACGACATGATATAAATTTCTGAAATAATGTCCAAGAGATGCTTGTTCTTTGTCATAAACTGTCTGATAATTTTCTAATAGCAGACTTTCTTTAAACGCTAAACTTTCTCTCATTGCTTTTGTATGGCTTTCTGATTTTTTATTTAAAGTAATTAGGTTGTGTTGTAACATTAAATAGACTGTTGAAAAATATTCTCGTTTATCACTTTGTTCAGTTGTTTCGGAATTAATTACTTTTTTTTCTGTCTCACCAGGCTTGCCATCTTTTTTTGGAACTTCTTCAACACGTGTTTTGCTTATATACTTATATTCCGTCCATAAAGATTGAACTATTTCATTATGGAAAGAGAGAAGTTGAAAAAAACTATTTTCAAATCTTTGAAGTGAAAGTGATTTATTTTGTCTTTCAAATTCATCTTGTTGGCTTTTTAGTTGCTTGTTCTGTAATCGGAACGCAACAAAAACTAGAATAAAACTAGAAAGTCCAATAAGAGGTCCGGATAAACCGCCAAACCAGTCACCAACAGTTCCTAATTCGCTAAATTCCGCAGTCGGTTTAAGACAATATTTAACAAGGTATGGGTGTCCAAGTCCACCAATGACTGCTAAAAAAGCACAACTAATTAAGAAATTATCAAGTGTTAAATGTTTTTTCATATTTTCTTTTCTTGTCTGTATTATACTGTTCGATTTCGTGTCTTACGGTTTCCGCTAACTTGTTTATCCTGCTACCTTTTCTCCCAAAAGGTAGATAGTAATACCCAAATTGGGGTGGTATTGTCTACCTGTTTCAATTGGGGAGGTAGTAGGTATTTTTTCATTTTTAAGGTTCAGTCTACTAAAAAAGCAACTGCTTTTTCCCGGTTGTTCAAAAAGAAAAGGTTTGAAAAATGCCGGACTGTTGTGGGAAAGTATTCTCTTGTTGTTAAATAGATTACTCATTGGGTGTTTCCGGTCAGCAAATGTTTAGTATATGTGCCGTATTACACAAAATAATGAATTTTTATTTTCGATCACTTTTCGCCTCATAAAAAAGGATGGGGCCCAAAAAATATGCCCAAAAAGGCAAACAGCCGCATTAAATCATCTTCCAGGCCGTTCAAACTCAGACCCGCAGGGGCCACAAATGTAATCTATCAGCTTTCTAAAGATCGTATTTGGTCCTTCATCGTTATTGCTCTTTCTTTTCTTTATTGAACAGTCAGTTTCTTACACGACTTTCTAACAGCGTACCGCAATTCATTTCTGAATCTCCTGCCTTACAATAATATGCACCCATGCAAGAAGATCAGGATTTACTGCAACACATCCCGGATTATTGAAAACTCCTATTAACTGATCAGCTTACTGGAGTTTGGCTACAGCTTCCTCCCAGGAAGATTTTCTGCTGGGGTGTAACGCCAATACGCAGCCCCATATACCATCGGGGTGTGGGAAAGAAATGCTCAGATCACGGATTTTCTGTAATTGGGCTGTTTGGTTATTGATTTTTGTCGCATCGTCTGTTTTTAAACGATAAACTTCATAACCGTGTTTTGCAAGAAAAGCTCCTACTTTCAGGTCTTGTTCAGGTGTATGTAGCTCAATGTACATGGAAGGATGATTTGCATGCACAGATTCTTCCATTCCTTCAAGCGCAGCACCTTCGGCCCCCTCAATATCGATCTTGATAAAGTCGGGTAGTTTGAAGCCGTTTTTAACCAGGTTGTCAATGGTATTTACAGGGACCTTGATTTTTTTTAGGTTTTCCAATCCCAATTCCAGACTTCCGCCTTTTGTGTGCTCCCCCAGGGCAAATTCCATTGCGCCTACACTGTTGGAAATAGCCTCGGGCAATATGGAAATATTGGTAAGGTTGTTGTATCGTTTAACCAATTCGATTTCTTCAATATTATAGTGCATTGGTTCACAAGCGTAAATCGTTCCTTTCGAACCTGCTAATTTTGAGAACAGTAAAGAGTGAATGCCTGTATTGGCACCCAGATCGTAAACAGTATCCCCCTTTTTTATGAGTGCGATAAAAAGAAGTTGTGAGTCTCTTTCCCAATTTCCAAACATTGGAGAGAGGGCCGTGTATTTATTGAGTCTGTAATAATGGCCTTTTAGATAGCCCGATAAAATGGGGGCCTTGAATCCTTTTCCCAGCAGTTGTTTCCCAATGTTTTTTATGATGCTCATGGTAATAGATTTATTTCGATAAAGGGTTAAGATCGTATAATAATGATAGTTTATGTTAGCTTAACAATTGGTCTCGTATTAAGGCAGACTAATTTATTTAGTAGGCGAATTCCCTTACATCTGCAAAAAAACGAAATTCAGTTTAGTTTTAACGTTAGCAATTACAGGAGTATTTCTTGTTTTGCGCGCACAAACTTAAGCCTTTTGGAATGCATTCAGCTAAAATAAAATTTACTTGTTAGTCTGAGAATCCGGCATCGTTCGGAGTATTGTTTTCCCATGGAGGCTCCCGGAAATTAGATTCGTCTTGGCGCAGGTGGCCACAGCTTAGAGGAACAAAGATGCATGGCGACGAATCAAAGCCATTCATTTCAACATTCATACAGTAAACCCGCTTACGTTTTTCGGAAATGGCTTCATCGGGAGGATGAGGACAGTTCATTTTACAGAAATCTGCAAACCGCTCAGTTCACAATTTTCCAACAGTACAGGATAATCCATTTTTGAATCCTCTGCTTTAACGTAATTTGCAGCCATGCAAGCATATCAGGATTTACTGCAACACATTCTGGATCACGGAACACAAAAAACCGATCGTACCGGAACCGGTACCATCAGTGTTTTTGGCTATCAGATGCGCTTCGATCTCTCCAAAGGATTTCCATTGGTTACCACTAAAAAGGTGCATACGAAAAGCATCATTCATGAACTGCTTTGGTTTTTGAAGGGAGAAACCAATATTCGCTATCTCAAGGAAAACGGAGTCAGTATCTGGGACGAGTGGGCCAATGCAGATGGCGAATTGGGTCCGGTTTACGGCAAACAGTGGCGTAGCTGGGAGGGCGCAAATGGTGTGGTAGTTGATCAGGTAAAGGATCTGATCCATCAAATCAAAACCAATCCCGATAGCCGCAGGTTGATCATCAGCGCCTGGAATGTAGCGGACCTTCCCAAAATGGCGCTCATGCCCTGCCATACATTGTTTCAATTCTATGTGGCCGAAGGAAAACTGAGTTGTCAGTTGTATCAGCGGAGTGCCGATGTTTTTTTGGGTGTTCCCTTTAATATTGCTTCTTATGCCCTGCTCACACACATGATTGCTCAGGTGTGCGGATTGGAACCCGGAGATTTTGTTCACAGCTTTGGAGATGTACACATTTACAACAACCATCTGGAACAAGTGAAATTGCAATTGTCACGAACGCCGTTTCCATTACCGGTGCTTCGTATCAACCCCGAAGTAAAAGACATTTTTGAGTTTCGATACGAGGATTTCACGATCGAGAATTATCAAAGCCATCCGGCCATCAAGGCGCCGGTAGCGGTGTAGAAATGCAGCATGAGAAATGAAAAATGAGAAATGAAAAATCAGGAAATCGATAGAACTTAAATTATTGTTCATGACCATCTCGCTCATCGTTGCCGCTTCAACCAATAATGCCATCGGTAAAAACAATCAATTGCTCTGGCACTTGTCCACCGATTTAAAATTTTTTAAAAACACAACCTGGGCCATGCCGGTAATCATGGGCCGCAAAACATTTGAAGCCATCGGTAGTAAGCCTTTACCCGGTCGTACCAACATCATCATCAGCCGTTCACGGCAACCGGAATCATCCTTTTCCAATGTTTTGTTTGCTCTTTCTCTGGACGAAGCAATTCAACTGGCCCGTCAAACCAATGCAAAAGAAATTTTCATCGCCGGAGGGGCACAGATCTATGAACTGGCAATGCCGCTGGCGAATCGCATTTATATGACGCGGGTACATGCTCATTTTGAAGCCGA
>CANGQQ010000113.1 GCA_947456025.1 Chitinophagaceae bacterium
AAATTTCGCTTCATCTTTGCAATGGATGATCCGGACTGGCGTCGTAATATCCGGCGGACCTCCTCTCCGGAAACTTCTTTTCCCGAAGCCCCGGAATGATTCCAGATTTCTTTTAATGATTCAAGTTCCATAGTCAAAATTTTTGGTCTGTTCTCTTAATTTCTCTTTAATCCGATTCATTTTCACACGCAACGCACCCGAACTGATGCCCATAATCGTTTCCATCTCATCGTAACTTTTGTCTTCGAGATACAGCATCACCAGTGCACGTTCGATTTCCGTAAGACGTGTTATTGCCTGATACAAAAACCGAAATTGTTCTTCCTGAACCCGATCCTGCTTCTCATCTGATGCTTCGTAGGGAATCCATTCGGGATAACTTACCGGTACACGCTGCTTGCTTTTACGAATAGACGACAATGCGGTATTGAGAGCGATGCGGTAAATCCAGGTGCTGATTTTAGCTTCTTGTCGAAAACTGCTGAATGATTTCCAGAGCTGAAGGACCATTTCCTGAAACAAATCTTCTCGGTCGCCGGCGTTACTTTCATAGAGATTGCATATTTTATGCAAAAGCCCCTGATGCGCTTTCACCATATTCAAAAAATCCTGTTGTTGATCCTGTGTTGCCAATCTGTTTCGGAACTGTTTATCAATTAGTGCAGTAAATTGCAAAAAAGTTACAGGAACCGGAAAAAAAGTTCAGATGAAAAAAATCTACCATCTTTCTACCTGCAGTACCAATCAACGTATCTTGAAGGAAATACAAGCCGTTAAAAACAAGATCGTGTTACAAGACATTAAAACGAAACCCATCACGCCCGGACAACTGGATGCCATGAAAGAAAAAGCCGGATCCTATGAAGCCCTGTTCAGCCGCAAATCCCTGAAATACCGCAGCATGGGTTTACACGAGCAAACATTAACTGAACAAGACTACCGCGATCTCATTTTAAAGGAATACACGTTCCTGAAACGGCCTGTGGCCATCATCGACAACGAGATCTTTATCGGCAATTCCAAAGCAGTTGTAGAACAACTTCAAGCGGCATTGCAGTAATCATAAACCTGTTCCGGATTTATTCAGAGACCAACAAATGGGTTCCTTCCAATTTCAAAACCGTTGTATCTTGTAGGGGTAATACAACGAACGCATGCATGAACTGACAAGCCGTAAATTCAGGTTTTTCTCCTTCCTGTCCATGATCTTACTGGTGTTTGTGCATGGTTACAACCTCAACGATGCTTATCTGCAACCCTTCACCCTTGTGCACGAACCCTTCACGTTCACGACCTTCTTCGAATACCTGACAGCCAATGGGTTGTTTCGTTTCCGGATCCCTCTGTTGTTTGTTATCTCGGGATACCTGTTTGCCTTACACGATGAACAGCCGCATAAAACACGAATCAAAAAACGTGTGCGTACCTTGTTGATCCCTTATTTATTCTGGAGCGCCTTTGCACTTCTTATCACTTTTATTGGCCAGCAATTCCCCGTTACGGCAAAAGCGATTTACAATGCACAAATCGATCAACTGGGCGACAATCGCCTTTACACCGAAATTGGTTGGGGCGGTTTGCTTAAACGCTGGACGTTAACGCCCGTGGCCTTTCAGCTTTGGTTCATACGGGTGTTGTTTGTGTACAATGTCCTGTATCCCTGGTTGAAAAAAGCAGTTTTGAACGCACCGGTCCTCAGCTTTTCCATTGGCGTGTTTCTATGGATTTCAATGATGGGACTTCATTTTTTAGAAGGAGAAGGTTTGTTGTTTTTTTCACTGGGAATCTGGCTGTGTAAAAACAATTACGATCCGGAACACATACCACGCCGGTTGAACCTGAAATGGGTGGCACCAATCTTTTTCACCGGAGCGGTAGTTAAAACCTGTCTGGCTTTTTATTTACCTCCTGTTTTCGGCTCCTATCTGCTCTTGCTTTTGCTGCATAAAATCGTTGTGTTTACAGGTCTGGTGACTTGCTGGTACGGTCTTAACACCATCGTGCAATACCTGATGCAACGAAGATGGTTTGCTGAACTTACAGCCTTTTCATTTATCATCTATGCGCTGCACGTTCCGCTCGTCAACTATTTGCATCATCTTTTAAAACCATTCCTAGACCATCTTCCCTATTACCGTTTGCTGGACTATTGCCTCTTACCTTCCATTACGATTGTCCTTTGTATCGTAACAGGCATGAGCTTACGGAAAGGATTACCCCTTTTGTATGGGTTTGCGACGGGAGGACGTGGGGTTGTACCCATCAAAAACCTATAATGGGTTACTGCCATTATTATTCTTGTACATCGTCCGCCCTCGTTGCGTGTTATCACCAACGAGACTTTCACATCGCTCACCCTCGTTGCGCGTTCTCACCAACGAGACTTACACATCGTCCGCCCTCGTTGCGTGTTATCACCAACGAGACATACACGGAACCTCTATCCCCTCCAATGTGTTAAGAATCCGAAATCATCCATCAATGTTTCATAAAATCTGGCAGAGGAATAATAATAATCTTCCGGCTGTTTACATAAATCCGCTTCAACCGGATTAGAATGAATATAATCCGCTTTTTGGAAATACACTTTATCGCTAAACAAATCAATACTTAACGGGCTACGCTCCCAAATCTGATATGTTCTGTCGGTAGCATTAACCCGAAATGTTTCAAGTAAACCCAGATTGTTTTTTTGCAAATCAAATTTGATTTGTTGTGCTGTGAATTTTAAAAAACTATGCTGTACCTGCTGCGGTGTAAACCCGTTAATGGCCTGCCATATTAAATGGATATGATTATTCATGATTACAAAATTGTTGACTATAACGCGTTGCTCTTTTACTAGAAAGCGTAAACTGCCTGCAATAATTTCCTTGTAAGTGACATCAGAAAGCAGATGTTTCCATTCTAAAATGGTGGCGGTGAAAAATTGAGGATGGTGTTCTGTTTGTATCATAGTATCGAGGATGCTTCAATTTACAGTATTCTATTCATCTGAATACTTACTTTACTTGAATCCCTTGTTGGTCAAAAGACACAACAAGGGCAAACGTGGGAAAAAAACTTCCTCGTTGGTGATAACATACAATGAGGACAGTAGAAGTGGGGTTTAAACGATCAATAACCAATGATGGGTTTGAGTTTGCCCCAGAGTTCATTGTCGAAACTCGAAGCGGCGAGTTGTACGTTTCCGGCACTTTCTCCCATACGCACGACCACTAATTTTTGTGACGGAACCACATACAATTTCTGATCGTTTTTTCCCAGTGCGGCATAAAGATCAGCGGGTGCATTCGGAAAAAGCATTCCGGGGAAAACGAATGAAGTGGTGGGGAGCATGTGCGTTACTTTGCCATTGAGCCAGGTGAGGTAGCCATATGAGGCATTCAGATTTTGCGAACTGTTCAACATGGCATCCAGATAGGCAGGATCGTTCAAAATGGCAGTTTGATCCCACTTGCCCTTGTTCAACAACAACAATCCATACCGCGCCATGCTGCGTGCGTTGCTGAAATACACATTGTTGTAGCCTATTTTATTCCAGAGACCGTTCATCCCGATCCGGTCACGGATTTTTTCCTGGAAATAAGCATTAAAAGATTTTCCGCTGGCCGCTTCAATGACTTTGTCGAGCATCGTGTAAGGAGCATTGTGATAAAACCAACGGGTTCCGGCATCGGTCTTGTATTGCAAGCAGGCGGGATCGGTACAATCTGTATCCGCTGCCGTTTCATCCAGTCCGGTTGTCATTGTCAATTGATGGCGGATGGTGATCAGATTTTCTTTTACGGAAGGCGCACTCGTCCAGCCCGCACCCAAATATTGCGCCGAGCGGTCGTTGATGCTCAGTAATCCTTCCTGTTGTGCAATGCCAACCAGTAAAGCTGTAACTGTTTTTCCGGCCGAAGCCCAGTACCGCAGGGTTTCGCGGTTGGTTGTTGCAAAGTATTTTTCTGCTACGATTTTTCCGTTTTTCAGAATGATGAACGAAACGGTATTCTTGGATTCCAGATACGTGTACAGATCGTTCAACAGCGTTTCATTCCAACCGAGCGACCCCGGTGTAATGGATTGCCACTCTGTACCGGTTAACGGAGGAAAATAAGCGGTTTCCGGTACCGGATCCACCGGTGTTTCCGGGGCACGGGTAGTTTTTTTACAAGCGCTGATTGTTGCTGCGAACAAAAAAAGGACAAGCATCCGGCGTACCATATTCTGAATTTGTGTTATAGACCTGATTGTACCCCGTTGGTTTAATCCGGTCATTCGATGATGCGCAATTTGGCATAATTAAGCATGATCTTCTTTTCGCCATTCAGTTCAAACTTGACCGTTGCAATGGGATTGTGCGCCGCACCTTCCATCTTCACCACTTCTCCAAAGCCGAATTTCTGATGTTCCACTTTTTGTCCGGCCTGCAAATTGGACGTATCGCTGGGAACAAAATCCTCCGATGGCTTGTGTTCTACAACCTTGGGAGGTGCCGGTTTGGTGGCCATGTAGGAAGGTGTTTCTTTTTTGGCAGACGGTGGCGGACCGTAACGGCGTTCCGCTTCTTTGGCCGCGCCGCCAAAACCACCGCGCATCCGATCCATTGCAGATCCGCCGCCACCCCATTGGGTTCCCTGACTGCGACTGTTGACACCGGAATAGCTGCGGTCAACAAAGGTGGCCGGTAATTCATCCATGAACCTACTGGGTTCGTTCTGCACCAGTTGTCCAAAACGATAACGTGTATTGGCATAGGTGATCCATAATTTTTTCTTGGCCCGGGTAATCACCACATAAAACAGCCGCCGTTCCTCTTCCAGTTCCTCACGCGTATTGATGCTCATGGCGTTGGGAAAAAGCATCTCTTCCAGTCCGGCAGCAAACACACATCCAAATTCAAGACCTTTTGCCGCATGGATGGTCATCATTTTCACGGTATCGGCATGCGGGTCTTTTTCATCGGCATCGGTCAGCAGCGTGATTTGCTGTAAATAGCCGGCCAGACTCTTGTCCACCAATTCGCCGTCTTCGTTATCCGGACTTTCGGTCCATTCCTTGATGGAGTTGAGCAACTCCTGAATGTTTTCATACCGTTGTACGCCCTCGGTGCTCTTGTCGTTGAACAGCTCTTTCACCAAATTCGTTTGTTTTCCAACGTGCACCGCCACTTCGTAGGCGTTGTTTTTGGACAACATACTGGCAAAACTCTTGAGCATCGTTACAAAGTCTTCAATGGCCTGCAATGTGCCGGCCTTATACCCAAAACCATGTGCTTTTTCGAGCACTTCCCACATGCTGATGTTGTTTTCGTTGGCGAAGAGCAGCGCCTTGTCGACCGATGTTTTACCGATGCCGCGCACCGGATAATTGATAATGCGCTTGAGCGCCTCTTCATCTTTCGGATTCACGATCAGGCGCAGATACGCCACCATGTCTTTGATTTCCTTGCGCTGATAGAAGCTGATGCCGCCATAGATGGTGTAAGGAATCCCCATGCGGCGCAGGGCCTCTTCAAAGGCACGGCTTTGCGCATTGGTCCGGTAGAGAATTGCGAAATCTTTATTGCGGAAATGATTTCTCAGTTTTTGTTCCTGGATGGTATCGGCTACAAACTTTCCTTCGTCGTTATCGGTTGCCGTACGAACGATCCGGATTTTTTCTCCTTCATCGTTCTCGGTCCACAAGTCTTTCGGGATTTGCCCCTTATTGTTTTTGATGACCTCGTTGGCCGTTTTCAGAATGCTTTGGGTGCTCCGGTAATTTTGTTCGAGTTTGACCACCTTTACATCATCGTAATCCTTTTGAAACTGCAGGATGTTTTCGATGGTAGCGCCCCGGAAACTGTAAATGCTTTGCGCGTCATCGCCCACCACACATACATTTTCATGCATGGCGCCCAGCAGTTTGATGATCTGATACTGTGCCTGATTGGTATCCTGGTACTCATCAATCAAGATGTACCGGAACTTATGCTGGTACTTGCTCAGTGCCTCGGGGAACGACTTCAGCAACTCATAAAATTTCAACAGCAAATCGTCGAAGTCCATGGCGCCGTTTTTGAAACAGCGTTTTACATAAGCACTGTAAATCTGCGCCAAAGCCGGACGGTTGCTGCGCATGTCTTCCTGCTGGATGTAGTAATCGGTAGCATATTCTTCCGGACTTACCAATCCGTTTTTCGCCTGTGATATACGGTTGTAAACCGTTGCCGGCTTGTAATGCTTATCGTCCAGATTCAATTCATTGATGACGGTTTTAACCACGCTTTTGGCGTCATCGGTATCGTAAATCGTAAAATGATTGGGATAGCCCAAACGGTGTGCTTCGCCGCGCAGGATGCGGGCAAATACCGAGTGAAACGTGCCGATGTATAAGTTACGGGCTTCGTTGTTTCCCAGAATATGCTCCACCCGTTCTTTCATTTCTTTGGCCGCCTTGTTGGTAAACGTGAGCGCCAGAATGTTGAATGCATCCACGCCGCTTGCCATCAGGTGGGCAATACGGGTGGTCAGTACCTTTGTTTTTCCGCTGCCGGCCCCCGCTACAATCATGATGGGCCCGTTGATATGTGTTACCGCTTCGCGTTGCCGGTCGTTCAATCCATTTAAATAATGCTGCATGGATGCAAGTTAAATGATGCGGCGGGATGCTGCTTCAATGTGGAGAAAAGTAATGAAGCAAATCCACTACGCCCCTTGTGAAAAACGGGTTGCATTCCCTGCAGCTAAAAGGGAAAGAATTTGGGCATTTTGCGGTTTTTGGTTACTTTAGTAACCGTTGTTCCCTTACTGAGACAACTGCTCAATCCCTTTTCACGCCGATTTGATTGAGTATAACCGGATGATTGACTCCCTACTTCCTTAAGCAAGCATAGATCATAGATGGTTTTTTTAATTTATGTTCATCATGCAAACCAGAACTACCAATTTTGTGCTTATTACCGGAGTGTTGCTCCTGGAATGGGTTGTTTTTGACCTTGTTCGCTGGCTGCTGGTTTGCAGTCAGACCGAAACCTTTCAGGAAGCCGTTGATCAGTATCTCTCGTTTTTCCCGGACTGGATCAGCAAACCCCGCACCGTGATGGTGGCCGATCTGGCCATGGCCTCCTGCGCAGGCATTTGTTTTTTCATTGGCTGGCGGCGCCGGTCTTCCGGACTCATCAAAAAGATCTTATTATCTCTTTTTGTCTTCTGTCTCCTGCTTTGCAGCTGGCTGGTGTTTTCGCTCCTTTAAGTTGAAGTGTGCCTCTACGTTAAACGGGAGATTTACAAAACCGACCGCGAGAATCCTTGTATCTTCGACACCTGAATTATTTCATGGTACAAGTTGGACAATACAATCGCCTCATCGTAGAACGCATCAAGGATGCCGGAGCTTTTTTAAAGGACGA
>CANGQQ010000114.1 GCA_947456025.1 Chitinophagaceae bacterium
CATCAATCGCCAATTGCATGGCCGTTGTAGCCATCATACCGGCAGCCGCAATGGCCACACCATAAAGTCCGGCGCACAGGAACGAACCATAAATACCGCCTGCCAATACAAGGATCGGAAGGAAGGTGGATTCCATACCCATCGCCAAACCGCCAATCACGTTGGTGGCATGTCCGGTGCCCGATTTTTTAATAATCAGGTTTACAGGACGTTTGCCCATCGCTGTATAATATTCAGTAATGATACTCATGAGCGTACCCACAACCAAGCCTACCGCAATGGCACCTAACACGCCCCATTTGGTAAATTCATGATCGCGCAGTACCATGGTTTCGGGTAAAATATAATACACCAGTCCTACGGAAGCAATGGCGGTCAATACGATCGAACCCCAGTTGCCCATATTCAATGCTTTTTGTACGACAGAGGTGCTGATTTCAGCCGTTTCACTGATCCGTACAAACCAGGTACCAATGATGGAGAACAGAATACCGCTTCCGGCAATCAACATCGGTAACAGGATGGGAGCGTATCCGCCAAATTGATCGTTCGAGATTGTTTCTTGTCCCAATACCATGGTGGCTAAAACGGTGGCTACGTAAGAACCGAACAAATCGGCGCCCATACCGGCTACGTCGCCCACGTTATCACCTACGTTATCGGCAATGGTGGCGGGGTTGCGCGGATCGTCTTCCGGAATACCGGCTTCTACTTTACCTACGAGGTCGGCGCCTACGTCGGCAGCCTTGGTGTAAATACCGCCACCCACACGGGCAAAAAGTGCAATGCTTTCGGCACCCAGTGAAAATCCGGTGAGGACTTCAATAGCGCGCAGCATTTCTGCTCCATTGACACTGGCTCCTTCCGGAACAAACAGTGCTTTGAGAATGATGAACAAAGAGCCAAGACCTAAAACGGCCAAACCCGAAACGCCCAGACCCATTACAGATCCTCCTGTAAAGGATACGTTCAGCGCTTTGCTTAAGCTGGTTCTGGCTGCATGTGCTGTACGCACGTTGCTTTTAGTGGCAATGTTCATACCAATGTAACCGGCAACGGCACTGAAAACGGCGCCAATGACGAAGGCAATGGCAATGCTCCAGTGACTGTGCGGATTGGCCATCGCCATCACACCCAGTAAGATGGCTACAATCACTACAAAGTAGGATAAGATTTTCCACTCTGCTTTCAGAAAGGCCATAGCGCCTTCTGCAATGTGTTTACTGATTTCCTGCATACGTTCAGTGCCGGCTTCCTGTTTGGAAACCCAGTTGAACTTTACAAACATGTAGAGCAGACCAATGATAGCCATGCCCGGAACGAGATAAATCAAATTGTCCATAATCTTTATCTATAAGGTTGGTTTTGAAGGACGGCAAAGATAGGGGAAAGGGCTTAAAATGTACTTTTCGGAAACAGAACTTGCTCAATTTGAGGGCTCTATAGAAATCTTACGAGTGGTTCTAACTAAAAAAACGGTTGTGGTACGCAGTTTCCGGAAGTCGGTTATAGATTAAAAACTGTTTGTTACTTTTGCGCTCATTAAAAAAACCGATTGGTCAATCTATTTTATATGAAAAAGCAATTTTGGGCTGTTTTGTTGTTGATGGTTTCTGTTTCTTTCTTTTCCTGCAGCGATGTTCAGGACGACGAAACCGATGAGGTGAAGATCGAAAAAACCTATGAGGAGCGTGTCAACGAAATCCGTGAGGCCATTCGCAAGAATCCGGAATGGCTGGCCAATATTGAGAAGAAAGCTAAAGAGCAAAACATCTCCGTTGATTCCATGATGTTGCTGGATGCCCGCTGGCTGGTAGATGACCAGGACGGTAAACATTTAGATCCTTCCGTCCTCAACAAAGTAACCGCTGATACCACCAATGTGCAGCAACGGATCCGGGATATGGAATCCAAAATCCGTAAGGATGCCAAATGGATGGACGAGGTCAATCGCAAAGCCAAAGAACGCAATATTACAGTCGACTCCATGATCAAAGCAGATGCCATCTGGATGGTTGATGAAGAAGATGGTAAGCACAAACAATAAGCAACATTCCCTTTGCTCTTCCTTGTTTCCGTGCAATTGATTGAAGTATAAAACGCTGTAGGTTGAAAGCGGTTGTTTAAGGAGCGGGTTTGTATTTTTTTCTCCATTGAAGATGTCCTTCTTCATTGTAGTACAAGAGCTCCTGCAGATTCCCCTGCACATTGTAGGCTTTCCATTCTTTTTGCGGGAAGCCGTTTTTATAATGCCCCTTCCAGGTAAGTCCGGTCTTTTGTTGAAAATGGATCCAAACTCCGTTGCGCAATCCCTGTTTGTAATAGCCGGAATCCTTGATCCGTCCGTCCGGAAGGTAATTTAAATACAATCCATGATGCAGACATTGTTGAAAGATAGGATGGTATTGATAGGGACTGTTTCTGTTTTTGCGAATGGTTTCGCCCAGGGGTTCGTCTTTTTCCGAATGATCGGGAAAAGAATAATGTGCACTTAAATAATCCATCACCGAAGGACCTTTCTTTTTATACAATCCGGTCATGGGATACTGCGTGATTTTGGGATGTTGCAGTTGCAGTTCCCGAACAACCCGTTGGTACAAATCGGCATCATAGGTACGTACGGCTATCAGTGCGCCTTGCTGGTTCCATACTTTCCAGGTGCCATCGGGGATTCCTTTGTAGAAAAATCCGGAATCGAGTATGCTCCCGTTTTCAAACCAACTTTGCCAGGCACCATGCAGCCGATGATTTTTTAAATGCCCTCTGAAGATAAATCCTTTGGGATCGGAGAGTGAAAAGGAACCGTTGGCTTTTGCAAAACGAGTGATCCAGTCGTGTGTGGTAGGACCGTAAAAATGAAACGTAAAACCTTCTTTGCCGCTCGTGGAAACAGGATTGCCCGGACCGTGTTGTGCAGCTACAAAACGAAACGCAAAAAGAAATAGCACGAAAAGAAAGTTAAGCTTTTGCATATGGCAATTGCAATCGACTACAAAACTACTTATTTGTAGCGAGAACTTTGTTAAGATCAGGTTTAAAATGCTTCTCCCAGTTGGATATAAAAACCATGATTTCCTTTTCCGCGACCCATGGCATAATCAAACCGAAGATGCAGTTTCTCATATTTGTTGATGGCATACCGCAGACCGGCGCCATAGGAGTATTTAAGATTTTTGAACGAGGTGGTGCTGTGCTTTCCCGCTACATCGCCCCAGCCCCAGAAGCCTACACCGCTCACACGTTTCAACAACGGAAACCGATATTCACTTTGAACCGTAAAATAGTGCTGATCGCGGAAACGTCCGTTGAAATAGCCGCGCATTTTCTCGGAACCGCCTAACGACGCCAGACTTCGGATGGGTATTTCTTTTCCGATGTTCATTTGTGCATACGCCTGAAAGGCCAGTACGTGCCGCCGTAGCACGGTATAAAAAAACCGACTGTCGAACATTAGAGTGGAAAAGGTATAGTCCGATAAAAAAAGCGGCGCATACTGATGATAGGTGAACGAGATCAATTGGCCTTTTTGCGGCCAGAAGGTGTAATTGCGGCTGTCCCAGGAAAGACTCGTTCCCAGTCCGCCTACCTGATAGGGCTCGCGTCCCGCCACATCCTGCCGGTCAAACAATCCGTCTTTGCGTATATGCATGTCCGTTACCCGTTGAAAGTCCAGAATCAAACCCAAAAACAGTTTTTTGGTGAGCTGTCGCTTCCCGTGCAAATTGATATAGTATTGACCAAATTCGTAGGGCTCTTCCTGTTCTTGAACGGAGTGATTGCCAAGGCCCCAAAAGCGGTCGGGGAAGTAACTGTAAGAATAATGATTGTAGAGGATGAAATGTTCCCCCGGGAAAAAAACGGGACCGTTCAGCAGCAATAAAAATTGCTTTCGCAGCGAGTAGCTTCCAACAAAGTTGATGGATGAGGTTCTTGTAAGCGTGTCTTTTTTTCGGCTGGTATGGAAGGTGTAATTGGCGCCAACTCCAAAGGTCCAATCGGTTTCAATGGATCGTGATATGATGGGAACCACGATCCAGTGACTGTTCTTTCGGCTCGAATCGCTTTGTTGTGCGCCAACAGATCCGGCAACGGCCATCAACAGCACCATTGCGGAAAACAAGTTGTTCAGGTAGCTTTTGCAGAACATCAGATTGAAGATCGTTGCAGTTGCAGATATGCTTTTCCGATGTTGTGAATGATGTCGCCGGCCAGCAACGCTTCCTGTGAAAGTTGTTGCGCACCCAGGTCACCTGCCAGTCCGTGTAAATAGGTGCCCAGCAAACAGGCTTCTTTCAGCGAATAGCCTTGTGCCAGCAAGCCGGTTAAAATGCCCGTTAATACATCACCACTGCCTCCGGTTGCCATACCCGGGTTGCCGGTATTGTTGAAATACGAAGTGCCATCCGGACAAGCAATCAAGGTGTGGTGTGTTTTCAAAACAATGTACACATTGAGCTCTTGGGCTTTTTCCTTTGCACGTTCCATGCGTTCAAAATCATTTTTTGAAGGGCCAAACAACCGTTCGAATTCTTTGGGGTGGGGCGTGAGGATGCATTCTTCGTGTAACAAGGAGGCAAAATCTTTTTTGATCGAGAGTAAATTCAAGGCATCGGCATCCAGTACCGTGGGTACATGAATTGTTTCCAGCAACCGTAAAACGGTCGTGCCGGTACTTTCATGCATTCCAATGCCCGGACCCATTCCAATGGCGTTGTAACGGAGGCCGTCATCCGGAAGTTTACTGATATGATCTGCACAAGGGTCTGCTTCAAACATGGCTTCGGGTAATGCGGTTTGAAGAATGTTGCAGCCTCCGGATCCGGTGTAAACGGTCACCAAGCCCGATCCGCTGTGCAAACAGGCTTTGGCTGCCAGCAGGGCGGCACCCATCTTTCCATACGAGCCGCCCATGATCAGCGCATGACCGTAGTTGCCTTTGTGCGCATAGGCATGTCGGGGTCTAATCAGTTTTTTGATGAACGTGACTTCCGTCAACAGATTTTTCGATTCGGTGATCTCAACATACGACGGTAACAAACCAATGTCGAGTATATGAACCGCCCCACAGTCGTCTTCATTCTCACTGAGAAAGAAACACAGTTTGGGTACTTGAAAACTGAGTGTGAAATCGGCATGAAAAACTGCACAGTCTTTGGAGCTTGTATCAGCAAACATACCCGTTGGAATGTCGATGGCAACGCGAAGGTTGTTGCTCTGGTTCAAATGACGGATGAGTTTTTCGGTAATCCCTTCCAGTGGTTTGTTCAAGCCGGTTCCAAAAATGGAATCAATGATCAGGTGGCCCGAAGGGATCTCGGGGAAAAAGCCTTGTTCCTGAATGAAATGAATATTGAAGGTGAGTCCGTGTAAACGGTGCAAATTCGTTTGAAACTCATCGGTTCCCGGATAGCCAAATTCGAGAATGTAAACCGAAACGGTGCAGCCTTGTTTCAACAGCAGGCGTGCGATGGCAAGTCCATCAGCTCCGTTGTTGCCTTTACCGCAAAAAATATGAATGGGTTGACGAACCAGGTTTTGAAGGATCAGCCATTCAACGGATGCATGGGCGGCACGTTCCATCAAATCAATGGAAACAATGGGTTCGTTTTGAATGGTATAGGCATCCCAGTTTTTGATTTGTTCTGCAGTGAAGATTTTCATGTGTTGCGTTTATGCGGTTACAGTAAAACCAGTCCTTCTTGTGGAAGCGTAGAGGAGGTTTTTCAAAACCGGTTTCTTCTTCTAAGATACTTCATTTTTGTCAGCTCTGTAACGTCGCGTCCTGCTCCGTAGCACGAACGGATTTTGGTGTTGCGCGGTTTGTAAAGCGAAACCAAAGTACGGATGCCAGCATGGCCAGCAGAGACGCCGCCATCACGGCCATTTTACTGGTTGTTTGACTGAACGGATCCGGGAACGCCAGCAATGCAATGAAGATGCTCATGGTAAAGCCAATGGCTGCAAGCAGTCCCAAACCCATCATGTGTTTCCAGTTGAGATTCTTTGCCAATTCGCCCAGTTTGAATTGAACGGCGATCCAGCAAAAGCTCACAATGCCGATGGGTTTTCCGAAGAACAACCCAATGATGATGCCGATACTCAGGCCTGAGGAAAGCAGCTCAATTGTATTGTCCGGTATCACAATGGCGGTATTGGCGAGTACAAACAAGGGGAGGATCAAAAAGTTGATGTAATGATGTAACGCATGTTCCAGATGGGTGAGTCGCTGTAAAGGAATGGTAATGGCAAATAAAACGCCTGCAATGGTAGCGTGTATGCCCGAGTTGTACAGGCAAAACCAAAGGAGCAGTCCGGCGATAAAATTCCAGATGCCAAAAGGAAGTTTGCGCTGATTCCAAATCACCAAAACAACCCAGATGATCAAGCCTGTAACCAACCAGAAAGGCTGGATGGTTCCGGTGTAAAACAAAGCGATGGCAACAATGGCGCCGAGGTCGTCAATGATCGCCAGCGCGGTGAGAAATATTTTTAAACTCAACGGGACGCTTTTTCCCAATAAGGAAGCAACACCCAGCGAAAAGGCGATATCCGTTGCCATTGGAATGCCCCATCCGTTGGTATAAACGGAGTGCAGATTCAACATCGTGAAAAGTGCTGCGGGCACGAGCATACCTCCCAATGCACCCATTGCAGGCAGGATCGATTTTTTAAAGGAGGCCAGTTCCCCAATCAGCATTTCCCGTTTGATTTCCATTCCTGCCTGGAAGAAGAACAGGGCCATCAAACCGTCGTTTATCCAGTGGGTGAGGGAATGCGGCAGGTAATGGCTGTGACCGATCCGGTATTCCAGTAATCCGATGTAGGAACTTCCGACCGGACTGTTGCTTAACAACATCGAGCAAATGGTTGTAATCAAGATCATGACTCCGGTAGCCCTGCTGTCATGAATGAATTCCAGCAAGGGGGAGATAAAATTCCGTTTCAGAAAATGAAAGGCCATATGGGATAGATTCAGATTCGAATATAATATCTTCCGGATCCTTCTTAGAGAAAGAGTTCAATTTTGTTTTTCGGACGTTTGGCTTCCATCCAGAAGAATCCTTTTAATTGTTGCATGTCCTCGGGTAGTTTGCGGATGGGGTAGGTGACTCCTTTTACAGAACGGGTGTATTTTACTTTTTGGATGGCACGGTCTGCAAAGTACAGTTCGATCAGATCGGCATAGGACCTGTTCATGCCCACAAAGGCACTGTCATCGTCTTGCGCATAATAGATGGAAGCAGCGATGCCCCTGACTTGCACGTACCGAAGGTTTCCGTTTTCAAAACGGCCTTGCAGTCTTCTGCCCGAAATCTGATTGTAAAAATTTCGTTGCCGTTGCACTTCCTGAATCAGGAATGCGTTCTC
>CANGQQ010000115.1 GCA_947456025.1 Chitinophagaceae bacterium
ACCGCAGCCCATCGATGGATTGCAACTGACGGGTTGCATAGTGCAGCAACCGGTTTTCATGGTTTCGGATAAGGTCTTTCCCGAATGCGTCTACAAAATCGAGCGCAGCCTTGAAAGCAATGGTATCAGCGATGTTGGGTGTACCCGCTTCAAACTTGTAAGGCAAATCATTCCAGGTGGAGCCTTCGAATCGAACATCACGAATCATTTCTCCTCCTCCCATGAAAGGAGGCATCGCTTCCAGCAATTCTTTGCGACCGTAAAGGACTCCAACACCGGTTGGGCCATATACTTTATGCGAACTGATTGTGAAAAAATCACAATCAAGATCCTGCACATCAATATCGAGATGCACCGTTGATTGTGCCCCATCTACCAACACTTTTGCACCTACATGATGCGCCGCCTGTATCATTTCCTTTACAGGATTGATTGTTCCCAATGCGTTGCTCGCATGAACAATGGCAAGGAGTTTTGTTTTATCCGAAAGCAGCGTATAAAATCCTTCAAGATCCAGACTACCTTCTTCAGTAACGGGAATTACTTTAAGCTGTGCTCCGGTCATTTCACAAATCAACTGCCAGGGTACGATGTTACTATGATGCTCCATTTCTGAAATCAAGACTTCATCACCTTTTTGAAGATGAGTCCTTCCCCAGGAATAAGCAACCAGATTAATACTTTCAGTAACCCCGCGTGTGAAAATGATTTCTTCCCGATAACGTGCACGAATCATTCGCTGAACGGTATCCCTTGTAGCTTCATAGGCGGCCGTAGCTTCCTCCGCCAAAGAATGAATGCCCCTGTGAATATTTGCATTGTAATGCAGATAATAATCGGACAACGCATCAATCACCGCTCGCGGCTTTTGAGTTGTTGCAGCGTTATCAAAATACACCAAAGGTTTACCCTTGACCGTCCTTTCCAAAATGGGAAAATGGGAGCGAACAGCCGCTACATCCAATGCACTAGGTGAAACAACTTGATCCATACTTTATTTTTTCTTCCTTACAAACGAAACAGAAAGGAACAAAAACGCACATCCTCTTTGTTTCGTTGTTTACAATTCAAAGCCCAAACGTTCGGAAATAATCTTGTCGGCGTATTCCCGTATCGGCTTGCATTCAATTTGATTTAAAATCTCGGCAGCAAAAGCGTGTAACAACAAGGCCCTTGCTTCCTGTTCTCCAATACCTCTGGCACGCAAATAAAACATGGATTCTTCATCCAGTCTCCCAATCGTACAACCATGCGAGCACTTCACATCGTCGGCAAATATTTCCAATTGCGGCTTTGTATTGACACTCGCATTTTCACTTAACAAAACATTTTTATTGCTTTGATAAGCATTTGTCTTTTGAGCATCTTTACGCACGAAGATCTTACCATTGAAAACGCCGGTTGCCTGCTCGTCAATGATCCCCTTGTACAATTCATTGCTGAAACAATGGGGTTTCACATTGTCAACAATTGTGTGATTGTCGACATGTGTTGTACCCTTAACGCAGTACAATCCATACATATGGCTTTCACAACCCGGAGCTTCTAAAATAAAATTGAGATTATTACGAATCATGCCACCGTTCAGTGTAAGTGTTACGGAATGCACCTTACTCTTACCTACCTGGCGCACATGAGTGGTCTTTACACAACTACTGTGCACATCTTCGTTTTGAATCTTATACAATTGCACATTGGCATTTTCTTCCACTACCAGCTCAGACACCCGATTGATAAAGGAATCACTGCTGCCCAGCGTGATCTCCTCTTCGACAAGAACAACTTGCGCATTGACTCCCACATGAATCAGCGTACGGGGTTGCGACAAAACCGAGGAACTTCTGGCATCATTGATGTAATAACAATAAAGTGGATGTTCCGGCACTTTGTTTTTCTTCACCTCAATAAACAACCCGTCATAGGCGAACGCATTACTCAACGCATTAATCCCATCAGGATGATAACCTGCACTATGACCAAGATTGCTTTCCACTAACTTTTTGTACTCCCCCTTAACTGCTTCACTGAGAGGAAGTAACTCCAACGCATCGGAAGAAGATCGAATGTTCGAAAATTCAGCATGGTAGATCCCGTTAATAAAAACCAGCTCATTGGCGGTTTCATGGCCGGGTAAACGCACAGCGTCAACGTCTGCTTTTGTGACGGAGGATGTATTTGCCGCATAGTTAAAATCACTGTTTAATACAGCCGCTATCCTTGTATACTTCCACTCTTCGTGTTTTACCGTTGGAATTCCCTGCTCACGGAACAACTCCATTCCCTTTTCACTGAAGTCTTTTAAGACTCCATTTCCGGCGAAGGGCTCACGACTTATTTTTTCCTGAATAATTTCTTTTAATCCTGACATATTATTTTTTTTGGATGGAAAGCCCTACTGTGCATTGACCGGCACAATCAGGTTTTCCAAAACTCACTAATGATTATGCATCTACACGTTCTCCCAGTTCTTCTTTAATAAAGTCATAACCTTTCTCTTCCAATTCCAAAGCAAGTTCTTTGGTTCCGCTTCGTACGATCTTTCCTTTGTATAACACATGAACGAAATCCGGAACGATATAGTCCAGCAAACGCTGGTAGTGTGTAATCACAAGGAAAGAACGCTTCCCATCACGCAATTTGTTGACACCTTCGGCTACAATACGTAAAGCATCAATATCCAGACCGCTGTCGGTTTCGTCGAGAATCGACAAATGCGGTTCCAGCATGGCCATCTGAAAAATTTCATTACGTTTCTTTTCACCACCACTGAAGCCCTCGTTGAGCGAGCGACTCAACAACGTCTGATCAATTTCAACCAGTTTCATTTTCTCTTTCATGATTTTAAGAAACTGTACCGCATCCAACGGTTCTTCACCACGGTATTTGCGGGTTTCATTAACAGCCGTCTTAATGAAATTAGTTGTACTTACGCCCGGAATTTCAATCGGATATTGAAAAGCCAGGAACAGACCTTCACGGGCACGATCTTCAGGTGAAAGTTCTAACAGATCCTTTCCCATAAATTCCACTTCTCCGCCTGTAACTTCATAACTGGACCGACCGGCTAAAACAGAGGCCAATGTGGATTTACCACTCCCATTCGGGCCCATGATCGCATGTACTTCACCCGGTTTGATATCCAGATTGATCCCTTTTAAAATTTCTTTTTCTTCTATACGTGCCTGTAAATTTTTTATTGATAACATAAATGATGATGATTGAACATTAATAAAATTTATCCTACACTGCCCTCCAAAGAGATCGCCAGTAATTTTTGGGCCTCCACTGCAAATTCCATCGGAAGTTGATTCATGACTTCTTTGGCAAACCCATTGATGATCAAAGCAACCGCTGTTTCGGTATCGAGCCCCCGTTGGTTGCAATAAAAAATCTGATCTTCACCTATTTTTGAAGTCGTGGCCTCATGCTCTACCTGTGCCGTATTATTTTTTACTTCAATATATGGAAACGTATGGGCTCCGCATTGATCGCCCAGTAATAAGCTATCGCACTGAGAGAAGTTACGTGCATTTGCCGCGTTCTTAGCCACCTGAACCAATCCACGGTAGGAGTTTTGGCTAACCCCTGCCGAAATACCTTTGGATACAATCCGACTGCGTGTATTTTTTCCAATGTGCATCATCTTGGTTCCTGTATCGGCTTGCTGGTGGTTATTGGTAACGGCTACGCTGTAAAATTCGCCCACGCTGTAATCGCCCTTTAGAATCACGGAAGGATATTTCCAGGTGACGGCACTGCCGGTTTCAACCTGCGTCCAACTGATTTTGGAGTGAATGCCGGCACAAATTCCGCGTTTGGTCACGAAATTGAAAATGCCACCTTTACCCTCTTTGTCACCGGGATACCAGTTTTGTACGGTACTGTATTTAACCTCTGCATGATCCAGCGCCACGATTTCAACTACAGCGGCGTGTAACTGATTTTCATCACGCATGGGAGCCGTACAACCTTCAAGGTAACTGACATAAGAACCTTCTTCCGCAACGATTAATGTCCGCTCAAACTGACCCGTTCCCGCAGCATTAATCCGGAAATAAGTACTCAGTTCCATCGGACATTTAACTCCTTTGGGAATGTAACAAAAACTCCCATCGCTGAAAACAGCACTGTTCAAAGCCGCATAGAAATTATCGGTTGCGGGAACAACACTGCCCAGCCATTTGCGAATGAGCTCCGGATGTTCCTGAATGGCCTCGCTCATGCTGCAAAAAATGATCCCCTGCTCTGCCAGTTGTTCCTTAAATGTGGTTGCAATGGATACCGAATCAATGACGGCATCAACAGCCACACCGCTCAAACGCTTTTGCTCATCGAGCGATATACCTAACTTTTCGAACGTAGCACGTAATTCCGGATCAACTTCATCCAAACTGTTGATGGTTTTCTTTTGTTTGGGGGCACTGTAATACTTGATGGATTGAAAATCAACATCGGGATACGTTACATTGGGCCAGCGGGGCACTTCCATTTTCTGCCATTGGCGAAATGCCTTCAATCGCCATTCCAGCATCCATTCAGGCTCCTTCTTTTTGGCACTAATGAACCGGACGATATCTTCACTCAAACCCGGCGGGGCCTCATCGGCTTCGATTTGGGTCACCCATCCGTATTTGTAATCACTCAAAGCGGTTTGCTCGAGCGTATTGAGCATTTCACTCATATTCTTTTTTTGTTTAATCTGTTAACCAAAAGCTTCAACAATGAATCTATACACAAAAGTACAGATTCATTTATACAAAAAAGTATAAATGATGTTCGAAATCGGGAAAAAAACATAAAAGAGCCGCTCGCTTGTTCATCTTCAACAACTCCTTTTCAACTACCACGGTTGGCCAATGGATGTTTCGATACCGCTTCAACTCTTCGGAGCATAGGTCAAAATGCTTAGACAACTAATGATAAATGCAAGTCAGCCGTAAATAAGGCACCTAATATCAGTTCTGTTGAATTTTTAAGAGCATGCTCTTAATTAATGATTTTTAAAACCAGAAGCTTCCCCTTTGTCTGTTGAGCAGTCTAATTTTATGACATACTCGTACTCCCATGAATACAATTTTACAATTTAAGTATTGCTCCTTATTGCTTGCTTTGTTCTATTTCAGCAAAGGAGATGTTGTGGCGCAAACACCGGTCTCCTTCTATACGTTCTCCAACAAAACAAATGTTGCTTCGTTAAATCAGACAGCCAGCGGATGGAATACAACAACCCCCTACGTTCAAAGCACGAACTACAGAACGTACTATGGCCAAAGCTCAGGCGGTGGTAACGGATTGGAGCGTCAAATAACAGGATTTAATGTTGGCACCAACTCGTATAGTCGGATTGACGGCAATCTGGGTATTCCTTTCAACAAGGTTAAAGTGAACCGACACCCTTTACTCGTAGGTGACACGATCAATACACTTTATGAATACACGGTAACCTCAAGCAATAACTTATTCATTGCACCTTCCTATATATCCTCATTGGAAGATGTCATCAACAACTATTCCTGTAATCGAGGCTCTGACAATTTATTTTCCAATTCCCCAACGACGCGTTCCAACATTGAACGGTTGGATTTAATACGAACAACGGGTATCTATGTTTATGATGCAACGATGCAAGGTTTTTTAATCAATGAAAGAGGAGGAAATGACAATTTTAAAGTAGCAGCAATCGTATCCTTAAATGGCGCGCAAGATGTCCAATCGTTTGGGAATTTACTTTCTGTCAGCTCATCAGCCTGGGGGCGTGTGGGGCCGCAAATCAATACGCTTGTGATGAGTCGCCGTATTGGTACCGATGTAAACCTTCGCCCCAAACAAGAGGTCACTACACAAACGGTTGCCGGCATCTATATTTCGTTGGCCGATCTGGGCATCGCTAACGGCAGCACCATCTATGGCTACAGCCTTTTCCCCAATGATGTTACAGGCGCAATGGATTTAATTGGCTTAACCAATGTGCCAACAACTACCAATCAAGGTACAGACGGCGGATTGGACATGTTAGCCGGCATGGGATATTTCATGGAAAACAGACTGTTGTCCACTTTCAAATGGGACCTCAAAATGCACAATTTTAACGGATCCACCTTGCTGAAATGGAAAAATCCGGCACCGGGTGAAATAGAATACTTCGAAATTGAATACAGCAACAATGGATCTTCGTTCAAAACGATTGGACGAATAACAGTATATGCAAACGATGGAAATGAGTACTCTTTTTCAGGAAACAGTTTCAGTTCGTTTGAAGGAAAAAATTATTACCGATTAAAAGGTGTCAAACACGATGGCAGAACCGTTTACAGCGATATTTCAAACAACAGAACCAAGGACCTTGCCATACAGATTTTCCCCAATCCTGCTACCGACTGGATTCAAATAAACACATACGCATTATCCGACGATGCGATTCATCTTGAATGGATCAACGAGCAAGGTCAAACCGTGCTTAAAAAAACGATTGCATTACACAAAGGGGAGAATCAGATTCGTGTGGATCTGAAACAGACTGAACTGAGAAAAGGTCTTTACTACCTAGCGATTTTCACAGACAGAAAACGAAAAATGATAAAAATAATAAAACAGTAAAACAAACAAGTCAATCAAACGGCCCTTGTAAGAACCAGGAATTGAACGCTTAGTTATAAGAGCCAGACACGTGAATCCCTTAAAGGAATAAACCGATTCTTGCTGATTAATTCATGGATTCAAGGGAGCCATTTAAAACTTCATCTCCGGCACTTCCCCTTCCACAATCAACTTGCCTGCAGTTTTAGATACAATTTCCTCGACCGTTACACCCGGGGCACGTTCCAACAACCTGAACCCTTGAGGCGTAACATCCAGGACCGCCAAATCACTAACGATTTTTTTAACACAACCAATTCCGGTTAATGGCAATTCGCATTGAGGAAGCAATTTGCTTTCACCTTTGGGGTTGGTGTGCATCATAGCCACGATAATATTTTTGGCACTGGCAACCAGGTCCATAGCGCCTCCCATACCCTTCACCATTTTGCCCGGTATTTTCCAGTTGGCGATATCTCCGGTTTCACTTACCTCCATTGCACCTAAAACGGTGAGATCTACTTTACCCGCGCGTATCATTCCAAAACTCAAGGCGCTGTCAAAAAAAACAGATCCCGCTAACGTAGTAATGGTTTGTTTACCGGCGTTGATTAAATCAGGATCCTCTTCACCTTCCAACGGAAAAGGTCCCATACCCAACAATCCGTTTTCACTTTGTAATACCACATGCATCCCGGTCGGTATATAATTGGCCACAAGTGTTGGTATGCCAATACCCAAATTGACATAATAACCATCTTTCAGTTCCCTGGCAATTCGTTG
>CANGQQ010000116.1 GCA_947456025.1 Chitinophagaceae bacterium
AAACCGGAAGGATTGAATGCAGAAGAACTGGAACTGGAATTGATTGATTATGGTTTGGAAGAACTGGGTGAAAGTACCGGTGAAAATGGAGAAGATATTTTGGTCGTCCGTTGTGGTTTCACCGATTTCGGAACCATGCAAAAAGCGTTAGAAGAAAAAGGAATCACACCCATCAGTGCCGAAGTAGAATGGGTCCCTTCCACAACGGTACCTGTAACGGATGAACAAGCCGAAGATGTAAGTAAACTCATAGAACGACTGGAGCAAGACGACGATGTTCAAAAAGTCTTTCACAACATGGCTTAAAGGACTTTCGAAAAATGCTCATCAAAAAAGATGGGCATTTTTTTATTAAGTACGATAAAAGAAATCGAATCCCTAAAATTGAACTGCCACGGCAGTAAAATGAAGATGAATTATTCTATCATTCAACCTATTGATTATGCAAAAGTCCGATGCTCAAAAAGTTGTGTTGTTTGACGGTGTGTGTAATTTATGTAACTCCACTGTACAGTTCCTGCTTAAAAGAGACCAGCAGAAAAAATTCTTATTTGCCTCACTTCAAGGCGAGTACGGGAAAAAGATACAGAGCCAATTCCAATTGAATGAACAGGAAATGCAATCCTTTATTTTTCAGGATGGTGATGCTGTATATACGAAAAGTACCGGAGCCATAAGAGTATTATTTCATTTGGGTGGACTCTGGAAAGCGACCATTTGTCTGATTGTGATACCTGCCTTTATCCGTGATGCGGTTTATCTTTTTATCGCGAAAAATCGTTACAAATGGTTTGGTAAAAAAGAAAGTTGTTGGTTGCCCAATCCCGCTTTTAAAGAACGCTTTCTGCAATAAAAGAAAGCGAACTTACCGTTTGGTTGCAAAAAAGAACGACAACCCCTTTTTAGATTGTCGTTCCTTTTGATCGGTTCGTATTAAAAAAGAATTACTCACTCATCATTTCCTGTACGACCTGAATGATATCTTCAACATTCGGCTTACTGAAATAATCACCATCACTACCATAGGAAGGACGATGCGCCTTTCCTGTTAAGGTTCTTGGAGCAACATCCAAATAACGGTATCCACCCTGTTCTTCCATCACTTTGTTAAACATATATGCCGCTGCTCCACCCGGAACATCTTCATCAATGAACACAATACGATTGGTTTTCTTTAATGAATCCAGAATGACATGATGAATATCAAAAGGCAACAATGTTTGCACATCGATTACTTCGCAACTAACATCTAAACGGTTGAGATATTGAACAGCCTCATCGATGATTCGCAACATCGAACCGTAAGAAACGATGGTTACATCTGTACCAGGGTGCACAATTTCAGGAACGCCCATTGGAACAGTAAACGACGATAAATTAGAAGGCAATTTTTCTTTTAAACGATACCCGTTTAAACACTCGATCACCAATCCGGGTTCGTTGCTTTGCAATAAGGTATTGTACATCCCCACTGCCTGAACCATGTTACGGGGCGTGCACACATACATTCCTCTGAGACTGTTGATGATCATCCCTAACGGAGAACCGCTGTGCCAGATTCCTTCCAAACGATGCCCTCTTGTACGTACGATGAGGGGCGCACTTTGACGTCCGGCTGTACGAAAATGCAAAGTTGCAAGATCATCAGACAAAGGCTGTAATCCATACAACAGATAATCGAGGTATTGAATTTCGGCAATAGGACGCAAACCGCGCATAGCCAGGCCGATACCCTGCCCCATGATCGTCAATTCCCGGATTCCGGTGTCAAAAATCCGGTTAACGCCATGCTTTGCCTGTAATCCGGCAAATCCCTGATTGACATCCCCTATGTATCCAAGATCTTCCCCAAAGGCCAGCACTTTAGGATTTCGTGTAAACAACTGATCAAAAAACCGATTCAGAATTTCATATCCATTGAGAACAGGTGCATCCGATTCATAGTCTGCTTTTTCTTCAAACACACGCATCGCGCTGCCGGCGCCTTCTTGGTATAGATGGGTATTGAATAATTCCGCATTTTCTTTCTTCAACTCTTCGTAATGAGCAAGTGCCTGATTTTTTGCAGCCCCATTGGCAGAAAGTGTAATGCTTTTGTATAAGGAGCTCATCACATCTCTGCGGTTAGGCTCTCGGTTGGCATGTAATTCGGTAGACAATCGTTGCAACTGCTCGGGATCAGTTGAGTTTGACTGAAGTCCGGCAATCAACTGTAAGGCCTTGTGTACCTGTTGTTTGATGGGAGCCTGAAACTCTTCCCAGGCGGCATTTTTTTCGTTTCTCACAAATTCCTTCGCTTCCGTTTCAACAGCAAGCAATGCATCTTCTGAAGCCAAGGCATTTTCGAGCAACCATTCTCTCATTTTTTTGATACAATCCCACTCTTTTTCCCATTGCAAACGTTCTGTTGTTTTATAGCGTTCGTGACTACCCGAAGTTGAATGGCCTTGTGGCTGCGTGACTTCCTCAACATGAAAGAGAGCAGGAACATGCGTCGTACGGATTCTTTCAATAGCCGTTTCAAATACTTCACACATACCGGCATAATCCCAGGCCTTCACTTTGTAAATATCCATGCCACTGGTACCTTCCTGCTTTTGAAAGCCGGATAATGCTTCCGATATGCTTCCTTTTGTAGTTTGATATTCTTTAGGAACAGAAATTCCGTAACCATTATCCCATACAAACAATGCCACCGGTAATTGTTGAACAGCAATGGCGTTTACACTTTCCCAGAAATGCCCCTCACTGGTGGATGCATCTCCGATGGTTACAAAGCAAACCTCGTTTCCATTTTTTGATAGATCAGGTAAATTGTTGAGGCGATCCTCGTTCCTGAATATTTTTGAAGCCAGTCCTAAACCAACGGCCTTTAACATTTGTCCGGCTGTTGGCGCCAATGCAGCTGCCAGATTTTTACGATTGGTCAGGTCCAGTACATTTCCATTTTCATCTACAGTTTGTGTAGCAAAATGGGCATTCATTTGTCGTCCGGCACTATGAGGGTCATGATTGATATCCGGATCGGCATATAATTGCGCAAAGAAATTCTTTACTGTTGCTCCTTCTACGGAAAATGCAAAGGTTTGATCGCGATAGTATCCGCTGTAAAAATCCCCGGGTTTGAAAAATTTGGCCATTGCCAGTTGCGGCACTTCTTTACCATCTCCAAAAATTCCAAACTTAGCCTTTCCGGTAAGCACCTCTTTGCGGCCCAGAAGACTGGTTTCCCTGCTGATACAGGCTAACCGATAGTCTTTTAAAACTTCATTTCTAAAATTTTCAAATGACAGATGCGTTGCCTCAAGGACTTCGTTAACTTGATGTTCCATGCGGCAAAAATAATTCTTTTTCTCAGGAGAAGATAACAGTTGTTAACATTTACCCAAAACTTATTAGAAATCAATTAAATAGTACTGAAACGGGTCTTATTTACAAATTTCGGTATCGTATTTGCACAAGTTAATTGCTGAAAAATATAAAAGAGTAAACGAATTAGCGCAAGGCAACCATTTTAACAAGTTTGGTATCTCTAAATATGATTAAATTTGAAACTTCAAAATTGAATTTTTTATGAAAAAAGCAGTGTTTTGTTTTTTACTCCTCTTTTCCGGAACGGCTCTTTTTGCACAGGATGTTAAAACCCAGCCACCACCTCCCGAAATCATTAAGTTTTCTGAAACATCACACGACTTCGGAAAAATTCCGCAAGGGAAACCCGTTACGCATAATTTCACATTGGAAAATATCGGAACCGATACGTTGAAAATTGAAAATGTTCAGGCGTCTTGCGGCTGTACCACTCCCGAATGGAGTCAGGAACCCATCCCGGCAAAAGGGAAAAGCACGATTAAAGTAGGCTACAATGCTGCTTCAGAAGGAACTTTCGAAAAAACAATCACTATCTATTACAACGGCGGACAAACCAAGCAAATTTTCATTAAAGGAACAGTCTGGAAAACACCTGATCAACCGGTACCACAAAACCCCGGTCTGAACCAATTTTAAATCTTTACAAAATAATCCATGCGTTGGATATGACGGTTGGTACTTGATACCGCGATTCAAAGAAGTTGATTCGAGTTTATAATTGAAAAAAAACATACACATGAAATCTATTTTAACCTTTGTATTTGTACTCATTTTTTCGCAGGCGATTCTGGCTCAAACAAAAAAACCTGCGGATGTAGCAAAATTCAGCAGCGAAACCGTTGACCTGGGAAAAGTAAAAGTGAACAATCCGGTTACTGCTACATTCACTGTTACCAATATCAGCAAAGAAGATCTGATCATCGAAAATGTGACCCCGGGTTGCGGATGTACGAAATCGGACTTTACGAAAGAGCCCATTAAACCCGGAAAAACCGGAAAGATCACAGCAACCTACAATGCTGCAACTGTCGGAAATTTCAACAAAACAGTTTATGTAAAATTCTTAGGAATAACGGAACAAAAAAGTGTTTCCATCCTGGGTGTTGTAGAACAATAAGCACAATCATTTCAGAACAGCATAGCCCCGAAAATTTTCGGGGCTTATTTTTTGGATTCGGAATTGATTTCACCGCCACGTATCTTTGCGCCATGTTAACGATCAGCAACCGTGGTGAGCAAATGCCACCCTCTCCCATTCGCAAACTGGTTCCTTATGCCGAAGCAGCCAAAAAGAAAGGAATTCATGTCTACCACTTAAACATCGGGCAACCGGATATAGAAACGCCTCCTGCATTGATGAATGCAGTTCGAAATGCCGACCTAAAGGTGTTAGAATACAGTCACAGTGCAGGAAATGAAAGTTACAGGCGCAAATTGACGGAGTATTACAAAAGCGTGGGCATTGATGTTGACCCCAATCAAATCCTGATTACCACCGGTGGTAGTGAAGCGATCTTATTCGGATTTTTCACTTGTTTAAACCCCGGAGACGAAGTCATTATCCCCGAACCCTTCTATGCCAATTACAACGGATTTGCCTGTGCAGCGGGCGTGGAAGTTGTTCCCATTACAGCACATATTGACAACGGTTTCGCACTTCCTCCAATTGAAGATTTTGAAAAAGCGATTACCGCTAAAACAAAGGCCATTATTATTTGCAGCCCGAATAACCCAACCGGCTATTTATACAGCATGGAAGAAATGATGGCGCTCAAAGCGATTTGCCTGAAACATGACTTGTACCTTTTTTCAGATGAAGCCTATCGTGAATTTTGCTATGATGGTGCTTATGTAAGTGCCATGCATATTGAAGGACTTGAACAACATGTGGTTTTGATGGATACCATCAGCAAACGTTATAGTGCATGCGGTGCAAGGCTAGGCGCATTTGTAACCAAAAATAAAGAAGTGTATGATGCCGCTATGAAGTTTGCTCAGGCAAGACTAAGCCCTCCGGGCTTGGCTCAAATTATGGGTGAAGCTGCCGTGGACCTTCCTGCTTCCTATTTTGATGCTCCAAAAGCCGAATACCTTTCACGAAGAAATTTGCTTGTAAAACGCTTAAATCAAATGGAAGGAGTATTCTGTCCCAATCCCGGCGGCGCTTTTTATGCCATCGCACGATTGCCGATTGACGACAGCGATTTGTTTTGTCTATGGTTATTGGAATCCTTCTCTCATGACAATGCTACGGTTATGCTGGCCCCTGCAACCGGATTTTATGGAACTCCGGGATTAGGAAAAAATGAAGTGCGTTTGGCTTATGTATTAAATCTGGACGACCTCAGTAAAGCAATGGACTGTTTGGAGGCTGCTTTAAAAGTGTATCCCGGGCGCACAAAAATTGATTTGAAGAGTTAAGAGTAATTTTCTATTTTTGCGACCTCAAAATCAGACCTAACTGATTTTTTGGCGGGGTAGCTCAGCTGGTTAGAGCGTCGGATTCATAACCCGAAGGTCGGCAGTTCAAGTCTGCTCTCCGCTACAGGAGCGGAATTTTCACTAATTTTTGAAGATTCCGCTTTTTTATTCCCCTCACAATCATTTGATAAACAGCTTACTAACTCGATAAATTGATTCATTTCGCGGGTTAGATATTGGTTATTTTTTGCATCATAGAAGATTCCCTCAGGAAACATAATTTTTTGAAGCGCACGTTTCTCTTCCAAATCGCCGGAACCCCATATAATACAGAGGTTTTGGAGTTTTTCCATCACCGTTTTAAGCAAGTTTTCGAGGTTAGATATTTTGACTTTACCACGGTTCATTTCCTTGCTCACTTTTTGGAGTTGATCGTTCAGATGCTCGAATGTTACATCGTAGGTATCCTGATCGATCTTGCCGAGTCCGAGCCTGATTTTTAAATCCTTTACCTCCATTTGCAGAGTATTAAATTGCTTTTCCAATTGCTCCTCAGAACTGTTGGTATTTTCCTGATAATGCTTAAAGAGTTTAATCAGTTGCTTTTCTAGCGACATTCCTTGCAGCGAATAGCATCCATTTCATGTATGGTCATAAATGAAAGTCCCAAATAGAAGAAATAGGATAACAATAACTGAAAGATTAGATTTCCAAAGCTATGAAGAAACTATTTTTCTGCCATTATTTTTGCTGCTATGTTGAGTCTCAATTTGCCCGGGGGCGTAATGCCGGAGAAAAATCCGAGTATTTTATTTTTGAAGCCGGGAATCACATGAAGTTTTCCTTTCATCATGCCTTTGTAACCCTCACGAGCAACATCTAATGAAGTCATTACTCCTTTTGCGTATAGTTTCGCGTTTTGCATATCGGCACGTTCCATAAAGTTTGATGCTGTTGCTCCCGGAGATAAGACCGTTACCGTAACTCCCGTGTTTTCAAATTCTTTGTGAATGGCCTCTGTTAAACTAATTACATAGGCTTTTGTAGCTCCGTAAACTGCAAAATTCGGATCAGGTTGCAGACCGGCCATAGAAGCAACATTCAAGATCCTGCCGTTGCCACGCTTGACCATTTCCTTACCGTAATGATACGTCAGTTCAGTTAGCCCCAAAATATTCAGGTTAATCATTTCCCTGTATTTCTCCATGCTTTTATCAATAAAAGCACCAAAGTCGCCGAAGCCTGCATTGTTAACCAAAGAAGTGACTATTAAATTATGGGAGCTTACTGCATCGTAAATTGTATGTATACCTTGGCTAGAAGATAAGTCGGCAACAACAGTGAACACATTGATTTTATAAAGTTGTTCGAATTCGTTTTTGATACGGAGAAGTTTTTGCCCATCTCTTGCCACAATGAGCAAGTCTGCCTTATTAGCAGCAAATAATTTAGCAATTTCATATCCTATTCCGGAGGAAGCTCCTGTTATTAAAGCGATTTCTTTCATGCTTGTCGAATTAATTTTAAAGTTCACGATGACAATGAACAGCACAAAACTAATT
>CANGQQ010000117.1 GCA_947456025.1 Chitinophagaceae bacterium
AGTAAACGATCGTTCCCTTCTCCTATCGTATCGTTGTATAAACTGAGTGGGCTTACCGCCTTGTTTCCAAAATCAAAACTCTTTGGAAGATACCATCTCGGCTATCTGGATCCGTTAAAAAACCATGAAGTGGATGTGCTGTCGGGCGCTTTTATGCTGGTCAAAAAAGAAGTGCTGGATACCACGGGCAGCTTTGACGAATCTTTTTTCATGTACGGCGAGGATGTAGACCTCAGTTACCGCATACAGCAAACACCCTGTGCAGCCACCGGGGGAACGTATAAAAACTATTATTTCAGTGAAGCTTCCATTTTGCATTTTAAAGGGGAGAGTACACGCAAAGGCAGTTTGAATTATATCCGGATTTTTTACAAAGCCATGAGCCGTTTTGTGGATAAACATGGCTCTGCTTCACGTGCCGGATTTTTCAGGGCACTCATCAATATTGCCATCTGGCTGCGTGCTTCGGTTAGTGTGCTGAAACAGTTTGTACAGAAAATAGGTCTTCCGTTTCTGGATGCCTTATGGATCATGCTCTCTTACTGGCTGATTAAAGACGTTTGGGTCACCTTTGTACGACCCGAAATACAATACCCGGTCCGATTGCTGACTTTTTCCATTGCCGGATTTGCGCTCTTGTTCCTCTTGGTCAGTTATTATACAGGGTTGTATAATTCCAAGTTCCGTTACAAGGACCTGTTGTATTCCACGCTGGCTGCATTGATCATCATACTGGCGGCCTATTCACTGATTCCGGAAACCTATCGTTTTTCAAGGGGTATTGTCGTGCTGGGATCGCTTTTCAGCTTTGGAATCCTGGCCTGGTGGCGTTGGATTTTGTTGAAGGTAAAGTTTCTGGAACAAGCCGTTGACGATGAAGAACCCTATATGTTGGTGGCCGGTACGCACCAACAAATGGAAACCATCAAAACATTGATTCAACATTCGGGACGCAGTCAGAATATCAGTGGATTTATCAGTCCGCTGAAAGAAAACTATTCGCTGGGCACTTTGTCGGATCTCCAAACGATTTTGCGCAATGCCCCGCTCAAAGAACTGATTATTTGCCAGAGTCCGGAACTTTCGTTTTCGAAATTGATTGGCATCTATGAGCAAGTAGGCAAACAGATCAAACTGCGGTTGCATGCTGAAGGAAGCAAGAGTATTGTAGGGAGCGATTCCAAACACATCACGGGAGAGGTGTTGAGCAACCGTATCTATAAACTGGACCGCCAGTCGAACCGCAGGTTGAAACGCTTGTTTGATCTGATGAGTTCTGTTTTGATGCTGTTGTTGTTCCCCCTTCATTTTCTATTCAACAAACGTCCGCTGGGAGTACTTTCCAACGCCCTGCAAGTATTGCTCCATTCCAAAACCTGGATTGGCTATACCGGTCGTGTAAAAAATCTGCCCCCATTAAAACCTGCTGTTCTGGGCCCTGCGGGTATACCGGGCAGCATGAATCAGCTCAATACAGAAGGGATGCAAATGGCCAATGAATGGTATGCCGAGTCCTATGATCCCTTATATGATTTAACGACCCTGTTTACCCATTATAAAAATGTAGGTATGAAATAATAGGGTATTCCTAATTTTGTTCACATCGAATTGATTCTTAGACTATGTCGCTATTGGATATCAAATTACCTAAAAGTATCAGCAGGGCACTGAATTTATCAGTCGACTCTCCGTGGCGGCAGCAAGTCAATGTGTTGAAAAAACTGTTGAAGAAGTCGCGGCACACGCAATTTGGTCAGCATTACCGGTTTGATGAAATTCTGAACAACAGACGCATTGAAAGAGCTTTCAGCGAAGGAGTCCCAACACACGATTACAATACCATCTATGCACAGTGGTGGCATAAAACACTGGAAGGACAAACCGATGTTTGCTGGCCCGGCAAAATCAAGTATTTCGCATTAAGCTCCGGGACCAGTGAAGCTTCCAGTAAATACATCCCTATCACCAACGATTTGATGCGAGGGAACCGGATCGCCATGATCAAACATTTACTGACCCTACGGAATTACGAGAACCTGCCGGTACGCAGTTTAGGGAAAGGATGGCTCATGCTGGGCGGTAGTACCGATCTTCAAAAAGGGCCCGGTTATTATGCCGGTGACCTCAGTGGCATAACGGCCAAGAAAGCGCCCTTTTGGTTTTCGCCCTTCTACAAACCGGGAAAGGAAATCGCCAAAACCAAAGACTGGAACAAAAAACTGGAGTACATCGTAAACGAAGCCCCCAACTGGGATATCGGTTTTGTGGTTGGCGTTCCGGCATGGATTCAGATGTGCATGGAAATGATCATTGAACGTTACAAGCTGAACAACATTCATGAGATTTGGCCGAACCTTGCTTTTTTCGTTCACGGGGGTGTTGCGTTTGAACCCTACCGGCATGGATTTGAAAAATTACTGGGCAAGCCCCTCATCTACATCGAAACCTATCTGGCATCGGAAGGCTTCATCGCCTATCAGGACAAGCAGCATTCCAAAGGCATGAAACTGCTTACCAATGGCCATATCTTTTACGAATTTGTACCGTTTGATGATAAAAACTTTGACCACGAAGGCAATCTGGTCCCCAACCCCAACGCCTTGACGATTCGGGATGTGGAAGAAGGTAAAGATTACGCTTTACTCATCAGCACCAATGCCGGAGCCTGGCGTTACCTGATTGGCGATACCATCCGGTTTACCGATAAAGAAAACAGCGAAATTGTCATCACGGGAAGAACCAAACACTTTTTATCACTGGTAGGTGAACATCTGAGTGTCGACAATATGAACAAAGCCATTCAGATCGCCAGTGAAAAACTGAATGTTTCTATCCCGGAATATACCGTTGTTGGGGAGCCCCATGGAAATTTCTTTGCACATCACTGGTATGTTGCCTGCGATGACCACGTACCAGCCGATACGTTACGGAACCGGATTGACGAGGCCCTGAAAGAACTGAACGACGATTATGCCGTTGAGCGCAAAAGCGCTTTAAAGGAGGTGCTTTTAGATGTGCTTCCCGAATCCAGGTTCATGGAATTCATGAACCTCAAAGGAAAAGTGGGCGGACAGCATAAATTTCCACGGGTGCTGAAAGGAAAAATCCTTGAAGAGTGGAAAGCGTTTCTTGCCAAAGAAGTAAACTAAAAAAGCGCACACCCGGATTCCTTCTTATTTTTACGATGAATTTAAAACCATGAACGAGGCCATTGCCAAAGGATTTGCACTCGGTTTGTTACTGGCCATTTCGGTGGGACCTGTGATTTTTTCCATCATCAAGCAAAGTGTCAACAACGGTCACAAGGGTGGATTGAGTTTTGCCATCGGCGTAGCACTCAGCGATGTTACACTCGTTTTGGTCAGCAATGTGTTCACCGAATTTTTCAACCGGCTGCTTCGTTTCGAACAACTCATTGGGATTGGCGGCAGCCTGTTATTGATATCGATTGGCCTCTACTATTTGTTCTTCAAAAAAGTGGTCCTCAAAGAAGACGGCATGAGCATCCATCTGCAACTCAAAGCCTCCGACTATGCACGAATTTTTGTTGCCGGCTATTTTATGAATACCCTCAATCCCGGTGTGATTGCGTTTTGGTTCACCTGGGCTACAGCCTTTATAGCGATTCCCATTCAGGAGCGTATTGTCTTGTTTGGAACCTGTTTGTCGGTTGTTTTCACAGCCGACCTGCTCAAAGTTTTTCTTGCCAATAAATTACGTCAAAAGCTCACGCCTCCGATCATTCATCGTATCAATCAAATTTCAGGACTTATCCTCATCGTCTTCGGCATCTTCTTAATCATTGGCTTGCTTTATTATCGTTCCTGATTCCGGGAGCATCGATTGAAACCCGGATCCGGACCCATCAACAATCAAGGTCGTAACGTATCTTGCAATTATGCCTTCGAAAAAAGCAAAAAGCAATCCTTCGTTTTTCAGCAACGTGGTTCGTTTCTTCAAACGGCTGTTGTTGTTTCTGTTTCTGTTCCAGTTGGGATACATCATCCTGCTTAAATGGGTCAACCCACCCTTTACCATTACGCAACTCTCCGCCTTCTTTTCAGGAGATGGTCTCAAAAGAGATTACGTTGCACTGGAAGCCATCGATCCGGATGCCCGGCTTGCCATTATTGCGGCCGAAGACCAGCAGTTTCCCGATCACGGCGGTTTTGACTGGAAGAGTATTGAGAAAGCCATGGAATACAACAAGCGCAAACCCAACCGTGTAAGAGGCGCTTCCACCTTATCGCAGCAAACGGCAAAAAATGTATTTCTTTGGCAGGGACGCAGTTGGTTTCGTAAAGGCCTGGAAGTGTACTTTACCAAAATGATTGAATGGGTCTGGGGAAAAAGACGCATCCTCGAAGTGTATCTGAATGTTGCAGAAATGGGAAAAGGCGTATTTGGCATTGAAGCGGCAGCGCAATCCAACTTCAAAAAATCTGCAGCGCAACTCACACGCAATGAAGCGGCACAAATTGCTTCTTGTCTTCCCAACCCGGTGAAATACACCGTTCGCCCGTTGAGCAGATATGTGTCCATCCGCTCCGGTTGGGTCAAACGGCAAATGAATCAACTGGAAGGAGACCCGGATATCCAACGCCTGATCTACGACCGGCAAAGCGGACTCCAGTCAAAAGAGTGACCGTTTTAGTCTTTAAGCAGTAAATCAACAGCAGCAACGGCTGTTTGTAAACGCGTGGTGTAGTCGCCTGAAATCTCCACCCAGGGTGTGGACTGGTTCACAAGCACCTCTTTATAATGATGATACAGCCGGTCACGGGTGGATTGATCGGGATACTCACGCAGTTCATCCTGCACCCATTCGATATCGGGTTTGCAAAGAAGATACAGCTGATACGATCGCGCTGCAATCTGATCCAGTATCCAGGGATGACAGGTTTCAAAAACATATTCACTCCATACTTTCATGACATAGAGATCGGTATCGACGAAGAGCAGGGGGCGTTTCGTCTTTTCGGACACCGACCGATTTTTCAGCACCCGTTCTGCGGCCTGTTCTTCCTCTTGCACCTGTCCTTTGGCAATAGAAAGTAAATCGTCAAACTTATAAGTCGGTCCCTTTTCTGTCAAATAGGCACGGGCATATTCCGGGCACCACTCCGTTTGATAATGTGCGGCCAGTTGCGTACACAAGGTACTCTTGCCGGCACTCTCGGGACCAATGATTACGATTTTTAAAAACGGCTCCATGCAGGGTTTGCTTTCAGTACGTTTTGATAAATTTTACAGGATTCGGCATGCGCTCCAGGAAGATAACCGGTACTCATCAGAAACTCGTTAACGATTTCGCCGCCTGTAAACCGAAACGTTTTACGAAACAGTCGGGTCCACTCCTCCTTACTCAAGGGATGATGCTGATCGAGCCATGCTTTAAAAGAACCAAACTGCTCCTGCAATTTCAAAATGGTACTTGCATTTTCTATTGCAGCGTTTATTTTAAGTCGGTTCCGGATGATTCCAGCATCTTGTAATAAACGATCCACATCAGGTTGTTTGTATCCTGCCACTTTCAGGATATTGAAATCGTGATAGGCTTTTCTGAAACCGGCCTCCTTTTTTAAAATCGTGGTCCAGCTGAGTCCGGCCTGATTGATTTCAAGAATCAATCTGCAAAACAATTCCTCATCGGTATGAATCGGGAACCCATAGTGTTTGTCGTGGTAAATCCGATGCAGTTCCTGCTCACCGGGTTTCATCGTTTCAATTGCAGTACAATAGCTCATGACTTGGAAAGATGTGATGATTGAACTTGCTGATGCCGCATGCGGCGCTTCCATTCTATAAAACCGGCAACAGCCATGACCAGCAAGATCAGGTAATAAACACTGGTGAAAACGTATTGTTTTACAAAATACAAAGGGATGGACATTGCATTGGTTATGATCCACCAGATCCAGCTTTCCACTTTTTTATGCGTCATCAACCACATCCCTGTAAATGCTGCGGCACTGGCTAACGCATCGGCCCAGGGAATAGCACCCGGGAAAAAA
Organism: Chitinophagaceae bacterium; assembly: GCA_947456025.1. GTDB lineage: Bacteria > Bacteroidota > Bacteroidia > Chitinophagales > Chitinophagaceae > Lacibacter. Next base: position 6,015 of record CANGQQ010000117.1, read on the forward strand.
GCTTGCTGCAGGTAACGCAACGCTACATAGAGGACAACGTAACAAATCAGAAAAAACAAGATTTGACGGATCCGCCAATTGGAGTCCGAAACAGTGATCTGCAAGGCCGTTTGATGGGCAGCGTCTTTTTTAGACCATTGAACCCATCCGTACAAACTCATGACCGTGTAATAAACATTGACCGTTACTTCGCCAAACAAATGACCTTTTGCCGATAAATACACATAAGTGATCGTATTCACTAACCCAACCGGGTACACCAGAATGTGTTCTTTTCTGCTGAACCACACACTGGCGATGCCTGCAAAAACAGCGATGTACTCTTGCCATGTAGTTGCTTTTAACCCTTCTGTAAACTGATAGATGATTTGATCTGTTGTCACAATACGGTATAAAATACAAAGTGTTAAAAGTAAAAATAGCGAATAACAAACGAACGACTTCAATTAAATGACCAACGCTCACATGCAATTGGGCAAAGAAAGTTTACTCAGGATTCCAATCAGTTTGTAATTTCGAAACTTAAACTTTTAATACCATGATTCGTAAAGCAACCGCCGTATGGAACGGCAGCGGTAAGGAAGGAAAAGGTCATCTTACCACAGATAGTCAAACACTCAACCAAACTCAATACTCTTTTGTATCGCGTTTTGAGAGCGGAACAGGAACCAACCCCGAAGAGTTGATCGCGGCAGCCCATGCAGGATGCTTCAGCATGAAGCTGAGTTTCGTATTAGGTGCAGCAGGATTTACACCCGACAGCCTTGAAACGGCCTGTGAAATCACATTTGAAAACGGTGCTGTGACCAAATCGCATTTGATTTTAAAAGCATCTGTTCCCGGAATTGAAAACGCAAAATTTCAGGAATGTGTGAAAGAAGCGGAGACCAATTGTCCGATCTCCAAGCTTTTGAACACAGCCATCAGCAGCGAAGCCACCTTGTTGTGATCAACATCATAGAAAGTTCCAAAGTCCGGCATCTGTTTTGCCGGACTTTTTTATTTACATTCACGAACAAATGATCATATGAGCGAAATCAAACATAAAACCGTACTGATCACCGGAGGTGCATCGGGTATTGGACGTATCATGGGGGAGATGTGTTTACAGGAAGGCGCCAAACGACTCATTGTTTGGGATATTGATCGCGTACAAATGTTACGTCTGTCCGAAGAACTTACCGGTAAAGGATATGAAGTTCACATTTATCAGGTTGACCTCTCTAACGCAAGCGCCATCATAGAAGCCGCTCAAACCGTAAAGCAACATTTCGG
>CANGQQ010000118.1 GCA_947456025.1 Chitinophagaceae bacterium
TCATGCGGAAGGTGTATCATTAAAATCAGTATTATCCGAGTTTAACGATCTAATGAGTGCCGCTGAATTTTTAGTTGCTCATAACATGAGCTTTGATGAAAAAATCATCGGAGCAGAATTAATACGGGAGAGTTTCTCTAACATCTTAGAAAATAAAAAGAAAATATGTACAATGGAAATTGCAACAAGTTATTGCAAAATTCCAGGTAAATATGGCTATAAATGGCCAACGCTTTCGGAGCTTCATACCAAATTGTTTACTACAAGTTTTAACGAGGCGCATAATGCAGCCATTGATATTAAGGCTACAGCCAAATGTTTCTGGGAACTTAAAGAAAAAGGAGTAATATGTCTTTCAGATGTGACGAACAATGGACAGGATGATTTTGATTACATCAATATTCAATTAAACGATTTTCGCTCCAAAATTGCCAACTTAAGTTATGTAAGAAGTTTAGTCAATGAGTGCAAACCTATTTTGTCAAGAATTAAATCGCAATTAGGCGAAAATGACGAAGACTACATAGAAATAAGTTGCGTTGTAGCTAGATGTTCTTTTGAAAATTTAGCTATATTCCTAGCGGAAGAAAAAATAATATTTGATTTCCTGGTCAGTCCTTCAGATTCTGCCGCCTTCGATGTTTATACTATTTTATCTAAAAGATATGGGCAGAATAGTACTTTCACTAAAGAGAATTTTATTGAAATACTAACAATTGCGACATCACTATCGTTAAAAAAAACAACTATTTGGGGCAGTGGTATATTGAGTGCGGTTTTATGTGACGGGGGCGGTACAAATAATGCAATCGCAAAAAATAATTTTCAAATCGTAATTAATGATTGTAAAAACTTAATGCAATCAATAGGTGAATTTGATATGGAATCTGAGACTAGAGCACGCTACTCAGAAATATATACAGTTATAAAAAACCTTCAAGAAACGATTGAAAATCTATCTCTATTAGATGTGTCAAAAAAACCAGAGCCCAATTCCGGGTGCTACATTGCTACAATGGCTTATGGTGATTATGATCATCCTCAAGTTTTAATCCTCAGAAATTTCCGCGACTCAATACTAAAAAAATATTTTCTTGGTCGATTATTTATAAATGTTTATTATAATATATCGCCTGTTATTGTCAAGAGATTTAAAAATAATCAGTTTATCAAAAGAAGGACTAGAGATTTTCTGGACTCTTTTATTTATAACCTCCTAAAAAGGTAAATATATGTTCCTTTCTAAATTTACCTTTATGTCAATAGGTGCAGAGGAAATGAAATTGAGTAGGAACAGGATTGTGAGTAGCCGCTTCATACCTAAGAATAAATTAACCCGCATCACTTCCCGATATATCCCAGAACCTGTTGAAAAATGCTTTTATCATCTCGATAACGGTTTCTCTTTTTTGGGTTCTTTCTTTTGGGTAGGTGCTGTTAGCAGTTGGGCTTTTATATGATGATTTTCGCTACCAGTCTGGATATTTGTCCTTGAACTCGTCCGTTGGTATTTCTTTTCGATTTATTCTTAATTGGTCTTCTACCCATCGAGAGTATTTATTGTAGCCCCTGTATTTATAATATCCAAGTAAAAGAGTGCCGATGATCAAATAAGATAAGATCTCTTTAAATCTTCCTTCCTCTGTTGTTCTTTCAAATATTGGAATGTGGAAATCCATTTTCCTCGCAAGGAAAAACAATCCCATGCCCAAAAATAATCCTCCAAATATGGAACAAATTATAAAGACATTGAGAGTTGTTTTTAATATTTCAATTATCTGCTTTTTTTTAGTCATCATTGACCACGGTTGTAGGCCCGTTTCAATTTCATAGGAACATTTTGTGCAAATAATTGTCGGCATTCCTATTCCTGTATGAAGTACAGGAAATCCCTTTTTTGAATAATCAGAAATTACATGGCTGCAATTGGCGCATGAATATTTAATTCTCGTTGACATATTATTGAAATATTTTCTTTAAAATAAGCACACAAGTATACGAAATCTACTAGTGAAATTTGAATTTATACTTTTGTAGTTAAAGTTGTTGCGATTATTATGGTTTAATATTTGGGCCTCTAGTTTAATTTGACTTTGTTTGGAGTACGTATGCCTAACTGCTAACGTTATAGCGGCTTTGAGATGGCGGGCTATTTAGCACTTATGTTGATTCGCTAAATAAATGTTGAACTATGCATCTACTGTCAAATATGGCTTTATAATATTTTATTCTTCCAGTTTTGTTTTATATGCTCATTAAATCTCCTGGCGGTATCGAGTTTACTAACACGGATGTATTTCAGAAATGAGCGTTCGGATTTGTGTCCTGTAATTTTCATGAGATCGATTGTGGGAAATCCTTGCAGATAATGGTTAGTAGCAAAAGAACGCCTTGCAGTGTGAGAAGATACGAGATTAGCTAAAGGAACTTCGGGTCGAGTACTTAATCGCCCCTTTTCTGTGAGGCAAGCCAAGTTACATACTTCCTTGATATAGTCATTGAAATTCTGATTGCTGATGGCTCGCGGCAGCATATTTCCGTTGTCCTTGTATTTTTTAAATATTTCAAGTATCACAGGGTTACATGGAATTATGACGAGTTCTCGCGATTTTTTTGTCAGCATTTTTATACAATAAACATCATCCATTTTTACAATGTTCTCGGGACGAATATTGCTAAAATCCGAATAGCGAAGCCCAGTCCATGCACCCACTAAGAATAAATCCCTTACTCTGTCAAGTTTTTTATTGGGAATCTCTGCCTTATATATTATATCCAGTTCGGCTTCGGTTAAATAAATCTGTTCCGTTTCCTGTTCACTGTAACTGAATTTTTTATGCCGGAAAAACATATTATTAGTATATCCCAGATCAACGGCTTCGCCCATGAATACTTTTATAATCGAGATGTCTTTGGCAATCGTATTCACACCAAGACCTTTCTTCTCCAAAAAGGATGTATAGGCATAAAAAAAGTTAAGGTCAATATCTTCAAAATCGAGCGACTTCTTACTGTATTGCTGGTATTCTTTCAGGTGCTTGGTAACGGCATGATAGTTTTTCAAACTGGAGGCACTTTTATTTCTTCCTCGGAATTTTATTTCACCTTTTATAAATCTTTCAGTGAGTGAAAAAAGCGTTGGCTTAGAAACTTTATATTCTTCTTCGATTTCATGATTTTTGTTGATGAACTTCTTCATCACTTCTTTCAGTACTTCCGGCTCCGGTATGCCCTCTTTCATCATTTCAGAATAGGTCTTCAGACAAATTCGCTCCAGATTGTCGAGCAGATCGTTGAGAGCAAACTTTCCATCGGCCGTGGTCGTCTGCTTGTTTTTGACCCGCTGCTTCTTATCGTTCCAGTCAATCGGGCGAATCGTTTGTCCAAAAGAGAAAAACAATCGTCGTTTGTGGTAAACAAATTGGAGGTATATCACCGAAAAACCATTTTGGTCTTCGGGCTTTAATCTGAAGTGAACTACTGGCTGTCTGGGCATATGGTGTAGAGTTTCTACACCAAAGATAATAGGTTTCACTAAAAGTTTCACTAAAACTCAAACCCATTGCTATTTTGTATACCAGCATGAAAATATTAACATTGATTATCAATTATTTAAAGCTATTCTGATATTTAAAATATCAACGGAATCCAAAAGGTTATTGTTCTCCCCCTACAGCAATAAAAAGCCCATAACTGATTTGAATTGAATTGGTTATGGGCTTTTATTTTTCGTTTTTGCCGTCGTTGGTGTTTTCACCAACGACATCAATATAAACCTAATCTCGAGCAGAAAATCTTATTGCCTCTTCCTGCTCATACGAAGAATTTAACGATCACCGGGGGTTCACAAAAACTGAAACGATCATTTATTTCGCTGTTTTTGCCGTCGTTGGTGTTTTCACCAACGACACGAATACGAATCTAATCACAAGCAGATGATCTTACTGGCTCTTCCTGCTCATACGAAAAATCAAACGAAGCGCCGGGGTTTCATAAAAACATAAAACGATCATTCCACATTCCATGATTTCCCTGTTGGTGAAAACACCAACAGGGGGCGAAACACCAACAGGGGCAAAAAATGGTGCATACGCACACAAGTAGAAAAATCATTTAAACCAAAACACGACCTACATAAAATTCAAAATCGCTTAATTTCAAATACTGAAGTAGAATATTGAAAAATTAGATAAAACAGATTTACAATGGAACTCATTTTATACATAGCAATTGGCATTCTAATCGGTGCAATGCTCGGTTGGCTGTTAGCGAAGGCAAAAATGGCATCGGCTTTTCAAGCTCAAAAAGATGCCGCTCAGCTTAAATACACCGAGTTAGAAAAAGAATTGGTTGGCTACAAAGCAACAACCACATCGCAGTTAAATACAGCAACAGTTAATTTGGATATTAAGGAAAAAGAGATCGTCGGTTTAAAACAATCGATCGAAGCTTTTAGAAAGGAAGTGACAGCTCTAATCAACCAGGTATCCTCAGCCAATGCAGATGTAAGAGCAGCCAATCAAACCCTGCTGGACAAGAACACAACCCTAGAAGCAATTACAGAAGAGTTGAGGATCGCCAAAAAGGAACTGTCTGTGACGAATCAGGCATTGGCTACCGCCAAAGCAACGAATGAGGCGTTGAATGAGAAGTTGCAAAAGCAGAAGGAAGAAATGGAAGAATTGGGCAAGAAATTCAACACCGAATTTGAAAACATTGCCAACAAAATTCTGGAAACCAAAACGCAGAAGTTTACCGAACTGAACAAGACCAACCTCAAAACTATTTTGGATCCTTTGGGTGAAAATATAGCCGCATTTAAAACTAAAGTGGAGGAAGTGTACGACAAAGAATCGAAAGAGCGATTCTCATTAGGTGAGAAGGTAAAAGAACTGGCACAGCTGAATAAGGTAATCAGTGAAGAAGCTCACAATCTTACGAAAGCCTTGAAAGGCGAAGCGAAAACGCAAGGCCGCTGGGGCGAAATGATTCTGGAAAGTATTTTGGAAAAGTCGGGCCTGGTGAAGGATCGGGAATATTTCATGGAGCATGAGTTACTCGATGCCAACGGCAATCCTTTAAAATCTGATTCAGAAGGAAAAAAAATGAGACCTGATGCTGTCATCAAGTACCCTGATAACAGAAGCGTCATTATTGATTCAAAAGTCTCATTAAATGCCTTTACAAGGTTGATCGCTTCTACGGATGCAGAGGAACAAAAGCAAGAGTTAACAGCACATGTAGCAGCCATAAAATCGCATATCGTGGCTTTGAGCACAAAGGGATATGATGATTATGATCAAGCACTGGACTTTGTAATGATGTTTGTACCCAGTGAACCTGCCTACATAGCAGCTTTACAAGGCGATGCCGACTTATGGAATTTTGCATACGATAAGAGAATCCTGTTGCTTAGTCCCACCAACCTGATAACCTCACTAAAGTTAATTGTTGACTTGTGGAAACGGGAGTATCAAAATCAAAATGCGCTTGAAATTGCCGATCGTGGTGCGAAGTTGTACGACAAGTTTGTTGGCTTTGTAGCCAATCTGGAAGATGTGGGTGAACATCTGGATAAGGCACAGGGTAAATATACAGAAGCCTACAAACAGCTTAGCACCGGAAATGATAATTTGGTCCTGCAGGCTACCAAGCTAAAGGCATTGGGCTTAAAAACTAAAAAGGACCTGCCAAAGGAAATTGTAACTACTGCTTTGGGTAATGAGATGCCGGAGCAAGCCAATGAATAATGATTCCTGCTATAGGTGTTTTCGCCGTCGCTGGTGTTTTCACCAAAGACACGAAAACCGAATCAAATCATTTTTCAGCGATTTCCCTGTTGTTGAAAACACCAAAAAGGGGCAGAACACTGCTGGCTTGACATTAACTTTCTCCTCATCAATTTCATGGCTCTTGGTGATAAATTTCTTCATCGCATCTTTATGTACCTTCGCCTTGCATGAAACTACGAAACCATGAAAAATCTCAACATTCCCTTTCAAAAAATAACCGAAGACCGATCTTTTATTGTTGATTGCTACCTTGAAATGTTAACACGGATCAACGAAAATGAAATTGTTGCTTTAATCAACAACACCAGTGGTGATATCCCTGAAGTCAGCAGCGAAAAAATAATTCAATCCTTAAGTATCTATTTTCAACTGATGACCCTGGTGGAAGAAAACGCGGCAACCCAGTTTCGCAGAAGACTCGAAGACCGGGAAACCATCTCAACCATCAGAGGGTCATGGGCTGAAACAATCCAAGAATGGAATAAAAATGGCATTGGTGAAGATGATATGCTCCATGCAATTGCATCTACAACGGTCATTCCGGTTTTAACGGCACATCCCACAGAAGCCAAACGGGTTACCGTTATAGAAATCCACCGGGAATTGTACTTACTGCTCGTACAAAAGGAAAATTCATCCTTGAGCAAAATGGAACAGAACGCTATCCGTGAAAACATCATCCATCTGCTGGAGCGTTGGTGGAGAACGGGTGAAATCTATTTGGAAAAGCCGGATATCCGGGACGAACGAGCCAATGTACTGCATTATTTAAGCAAGGTGTTCCCCTATGTACTGAATCAAAGTGATCAGCAATTAAAGCGTTCCTGGATCGAACTGGGCTTAAACCCGCATAAAATAAAAAACCCGGACGTCTTCCCTAAATTCAATTTTGGAAGCTGGGTGGGGGGTGACCGGGACGGTCATCCGTTTGTAACACCCGCCGTAACGAAGGAAACCCTGGCCCTACACCGTAAAGCAGCCCTCACCTTGATCAAGGAGGAACTGGTACAGTTGGCCAAAAAAATTTCTGTTTCCGCCCTCACCAACCCGGTGCCCTTTCTGCTTACGGAAGCCATCAGCAAGAAATCAAAAGCGCTGGGCGAAGCAGGCACGAAAGCCATCGAACGAAATTACTACGAGCCCTGGAGACAATTTGTGAATCTGATGATTTGCCAGTTGGATCAAACGATAACGGAAAATTTTACAGAATCAACCGCTTATTACAAATCAGGCAACGCATTGGAACAAGACCTGAAGTTGTTACGGGAACTCCTGATTGAAAACGGATTGCAGGGTATCGCAGAAGGCGTCTTGTTCCCGGTTGAACGTATCGTTCAATGTTTTGGATTCCACCTGGCTAAATTGGACATCCGTCAAAATAGTGCTTTTCACGACAAAGCCATTGTACAGATTCTAAAAGCTACCGGCGAA
>CANGQQ010000119.1 GCA_947456025.1 Chitinophagaceae bacterium
AAAATTCTGTATTGTTCCGGGAAAGTTTTGTAACCGGTATGGAAGTACCGTAGCTGGATAGGTTCTGGATCTGCATTTGTTGTTGAAACCAGGCAAAAGCATTGCGTACAAATTCAGAATAACGAATGCCAGCATGCTTTTTCACCGCGTGCTGAAAGGGATACAGTACTCCTTTACAGGCCAACGCATCATCAATGACGTTGTTCCAAAACGTAAGACCGTAGTGTTCTCTTCCATAACTTACCAATATATAGCCCAGATGATAATGATTGGGTACATAATGTCGAAGGGAACCGTTTCTGAGCTTCTGATACCTGTAATGTTTTTGATCCAACCAAAGAGACCGGTATGCATTAAAAAAATCGGGCAATCTTCCCCTTCCCTGTTTGGTAAGCACCGTTTCCTGCCAAACTGCATCGCCTTCCCAAAACCAGTCTGGAATGATCATGCTCATACCAACCGCTTTTCCTTGTTGTCCGGATATCCAACCCAGGAACCGGGGTAGCTTTTTATTGAAATTGGAAAATTGTTCAACATGTCGGAATTCATGAATGGCCAATGTATGATGCCAGGGAAGTGCATTGATGGTAATATTTGACAATTCAGGCATCATCATGAATTCACTTCTGTAGGGTGCCATCCCTACATAGGCATTGGAGACCGTTGTTTGGTTTTGCAACACCACATCGAATTTCCGGAAACGCCCACCCAATGATGCCGGTGCTTGTTTCGCCAATTGATGCGCCAGCCAGGCAACTTCCCTTGCTTGTTTTTCAAGCGATGCGGGAAACAATACGCGCACCGTATCGGTATTGAGTTGAGAAAAATGTAAAGACGGAGGATTTCCTCCAAACACCTGAGCATTGGTTGAAAAAGCAACAAACAGACAGCATAAAAAAACCAACAAAATATGTTTCATGGAACAACTAAAATGTGTTCAAGTTTACATATAATAATTTGAACTGCTATCTTTAAAACATGATATTGCTCGCTTTATCCATAGCACCGGGCCTTGCCATCAGTCTGTACATTTTCCTGAAAGATCAATACAACCGCGAACCCGCACTGCAACTCCTGATCAGTTTTTTTCTGGGTTGCCTGAGTGTGATTCCGGCTATCATCATTCAATTGTTTACGACCAAGCCCATTGAACATATGATGGGCGAAGGCATCCTGTTCACGGCTGTTTTTGCGTACCTGATTGTAGGCATGAGCGAAGAATGGAGCAAATACCTCATGTTGCGTTTGTATGCATTTCCCAAGAAGGCATTTGACGAACCCTTTGATGGTATTGTGTACAGCGTTATGGTTGGGATGGGATTTGCTACCGTAGAAAACATTGGCTATGTTTTACAACATGGATTTGGAACAGCTTTGCTGCGTATGTTTCTAAGCGTACCGGCACACGGAACCTTTGCGGTTCTGATGGGTTATTTTGCGGGGAAGGCTAAATTCAATCCGGAGCGAAAAACCTTTCTTTTAATGTCCGGCATCTTCTGGGCTGTTTTCTTTCACGGGACCTTCGATTTCCTGTTGTTTCTGCAAGGCAACCAAACGGTAACAAAAATTACAGGTGAAGGACTTCTGTTTCTGGGAGCCGTCGCATCGTTTTTGGTTGCGTTAGCACTTTCCAGAAAAGCAATTGCCGCACATACATCCATTTCCAAAAACCTGTTTGATCGTGACAGAACTGAAGTTATATAAAGGCGGAAGAGAGCACATCCCGGTCATACAACACATCACACGCGAAGTATGGCCGCAAACCTACAGACCCATCATCAGCGAAGCTCAAATTCAATATATGATGGAACTGATGTACAGTACAAAGGCTCTTGAACAACAATTGGAGGACCGGCACCAATTTCTGATTGCCGCTTACAAAAACGAACCGGTTGGATTTGCTTCGTTCGCTCCTTCTCAAACAGAAAAAGAGTATCAGCTTCAGAAATTGTATGTCGATCCGAAATATCAAAAACACGGAATTGGACGTGCCCTTTTTCAGGCGATTGCAGATGAAGTGAAACAGATCAACGGATCGCACTTGATTTTACAAGTCAACAGGAATAATTTCAATGCCCTTGCATTTTACAAACGTATGGGGCTTGTGATTGAAAAGGAGGTCAACGTATCAATTGGTGAAAACTTTTTCATGAACGACTACATCATGGGGATTTATTTGTAAGATCAAACGCTACTCGGCAAGATAATCGACCTTCAATGTTATGGAAGCTGTCTTTTCCTTACTTGAAGTATTGAATGCACCTCCGTAGCTATAGGTTTCGTTGGCATTTTTACCTGTAATTTGAAAGACGCCCATAGTTGCTTTTTTTATTCCGCCGAGTGATCCACCGCTGTTTTTGGCAATGGTTTCGGCTCTGCTTTTTGCATCAACTGCTGCTTGTGCCAACAGATCAATCTTCAATTCATTGAGACGGGTGTAAAAATATTCCGGCGCCTCCGAACTCAATTCGATTCCTTTTTCCAGCAATTCGGTGATTTCTCTGGATAATTTTTCAACGAGTTGGATGTTCTTGGACTCCACCCTTACTTTACCCGTGAGTGTGTAGCCGGTAAATTCGGAACTGATTTCATTTCCCTTTTCATCATAACGATGCTGGTAATTCTTCATGGTTGTAACGGACGAAAAAACAATCGCACTGTCTGGCAGCCCTTTCGCATTCAGATAATTTTTAATTGCGGTTTCATCGGCCTTTAGGGATGCATAAACGGATTTCAATTCCATTCCGTAGCGGTTGAATGATCCGGTCCAAACGATCAGGTCACTGGAAAAATCAGTCTCGGCCAATCCTGTTACCGAAATGGTTTCGGAAGATTTGAATTTGTATTTATACGCGTTACCTACAATTCCAAAGCCGACAACGACTGCCAATGCGATCACAACTGTTGCAATTCCATTTTTCATATACCTGATTTTTCAGTTAAGTTAACAGCTTCTTTGTTGACATACAACGACAACCCTAAAATCATTTGTTAAGTTTTTAAACCAAAACAGGCGTTTGCTTCAGGACGCCCATAACAAAGACACTCTGTACGTTACCGATGTTTTCACTCTGACTCAATTTATTGACATGAAAATTATAGTACTCATCCATATTTTCGGCCACGACCTTCAACATGAAATCAAACTCCCCCGAGATATTATAACATTCGATTACTTCCTGTAATTCATGAATGTGCTTGATAAACCGGCTTCCCGCATTTTTGCTGTGTTGTTTGAGCGATACATAACAGATCACCATCAAGCCCTTTTTCACTTTGGCAGGATCCACCATGGCCGCATAAGACCGAATGACTCCGTTGCGCTCCATACGCTTGATTCGCTCATGAACCGGCGTGGGACTTAAAAGAACCTGATCGGCGATTTCCTTGACCGACATTCTTGCATTTTGCTGCAACAAGCGGAGAATTTCGATATCCTTCGTATCCAACAAAACCGCAGCATCGGTGGTTTGTACTGTTTGACGGGCTTTTGCCATACCTAAAAAGTATTATCCACTAATTTATGTCATTTTTCAGGACATTTCACCTAAATTTTTAAATGTTTCATTATTTTATTCTACAAAACTATCTTTGTCCTTCAAAACAACAAATTCATGTCAACGCTTTCAACATCTACCATCGACTTCAGTCTGAAGTACAAAGTAAAAGACATCAGCCTTGCTGAATGGGGACGCAAAGAAATCCGCTTAGCCGAAGCTGAAATGCCCGGATTAATGGCCATTCGTTCCGAATACGGACCGCAACAACCCCTAAAAAATGCACGTATCGCCGGATGTCTGCACATGACCATCCAAACAGCAGTTCTTATTGAAACACTGGTTGCTTTAGGAGCTGAAGTAAAATGGAGTTCTTGTAACATCTTCTCAACCCAGGATCACGCTGCCGCCGCTATTGCCGCTGCAGGAATTGGAGTTTATGCCTGGAAAGGTCAAACCATTGAAGAAGCTGACTGGTGCATCGAACAAACATTATTCTTTGGATCTGCTGAGCGTCCGTTGAACATGATTCTTGACGACGGAGGTGATCTTACAAATATCGTTCTGGACAAATATCCCGAACTGGTACAACACATCAAAGGTATTTCTGAAGAAACAACAACCGGCGTTCACCGTTTGTATGAGCGTATGGCCAAAGGAACCTTACCGGTACCTGCCATTAACGTAAACGACTCTGTTACAAAGTCAAAATTCGACAATAAATATGGTTGCCAGGAAAGTCTGGTGGATGCCATTCGCCGTGCAACAGACGTTATGATGGCCGGCAAAGTAGCTGTAGTAGGTGGTTATGGCGACGTAGGAAAAGGAAGCGCCATGAGCTTAAGAGGTTCAGGCTGCCGTGTAATCGTTACTGAAATTGATCCCATTTGTGCGTTGCAAGCTGCGATGGACGGATTTGAAGTTAAACGTATGATCGATGCCGTTCAGGAAGCCGATATCGTTGTAACAGCCTCCGGATGCCGCGACCTGATCACCGGTGAACACTTCAAACGCATGAAAGACAAAACCATCGTTTGTAACATCGGACACTTTGATATTGAAATTGATGTTGCCTGGTTGAATACGAATTACGGACAAACCAAAGACACCATCAAACCTCAGGTAGATCTTTACAATGTGGACGGAAAAGACATCATTCTTTTGGCTGAAGGCCGTTTGGTAAACCTCGGCTGCGCAACAGGACATCCGTCTTTTGTGATGAGCAACTCCTTCAGCAACCAAACACTTGCTCAGATCGAGCTTTGGAACAACCACAGCAAATACGAAAACAAAGTATACGTTCTTCCAAAACATCTGGATGAAAAAGTGGCCCGTTTACACCTTGCAAAAGTAGGTGCACAACTGGACGAATTGACTCCGGCACAAGCAGAATACCTCGGTATTCCGCAAAACGGACCCTTCAAAGCAGATCATTATCGTTATTAAGATAAGCAGCTTTTTATTCTTCAAAAACCCGTTTCTTCTGAAACGGGTTTTTCTATATGAAAACATTCCCGAAAGTTCATTTTTTTTCTTCTCCCCCGCCGCTTAAATTCGCAACCCATTTTGAAAAATACAGATATATGAATGAATTCGCTTCGAAAATAGCCGGCCTGCTGAATCTCAAGATCGCACAGGTCGAATCGGTTATGGCACTACTGGAAGAAGGCGCAACCATCCCTTTTATAGCACGATACCGCAAAGACAAAACCGGCAATCTGGATGAGGTTGCGATCCAACAAATACAGGATCAGCAAAAATTTCTGAAAGAATTTTCGGAACGAAAAACATTCATCGAAAAAACGATTTCGGAACAAGGTAAAATGACCGAGGATCTTCAAAAAAAGATCAACAACGCCACAACCCTGAACGAACTGGAAGATATTTATCTTCCTTATAAACCCAAACGGAAAACAAAAGCACAAACCGCCCGGGAGAACGGATTGGAACCGCTGGCCACCTTGATTCTGGAACAATCAGACTGTGATCTTCAAAAAGAAGCAACAGCCTTTATCAATGAAAAAATAACAACGGTTGATGAAGCCCTTCAAGGAGCCCGTGATATTATTGCCGAGTTGATAAACGAAGATGCTCAGATCCGCGCCAAACTGCGAAAATTCTTTGAAGACCATGCATTGGTTAAAAGCAGTGTGCTCAAAGACAAAGAAACAGAAGGTGCAAAATTCAAAGACTATTTTGACTTTAGTGAACCCGTTCATAAAATTCCATCGCACCGCATACTGGCCTTACTTCGCGGCTTTACGGAAGGCATCCTTCGTATGAGCATTGAACCGGAGGAAGAACGGGCACTGGAATTGCTGGAAGAAGACCGGATCAAAGGCATGAACGATTGCACTGCACAAGTTCGAAAAGCATTCAAAGATGCTTACAAACGACTGCTGCAGCCCAGTCTTGAAACCGAATTCCGCGCACAACTGAAACTCCGTGCCGACGAAGAAGCCATTACCGTTTTTGCTGAAAACCTGCGCCAGCTTTTACTGAGCAGCCCGTTAGGAAGCAAACGCATTCTGGCTCTCGATCCCGGCTACCGTACCGGTTGTAAAATTGTATGTCTTGATGAAAAAGGCGAATTACAACATACCGACCTGATCTACATTCACGAACCCGGCAAATTATACTCCTCCGAACAAACCATTCGTCACTTAACACAAACCTTCAGAACCGAAGTAATTGCCATCGGGGATGGAACCGCCGGAAGAGAAACGGAGCAATTTATAAAAAAACTACAACTCGGATTACCGGTCTTTCTCGTCAACGAAGACGGCGCTTCGGTTTACAGTGCCAGTGAAGTGGCAAGGGAAGAATTCCCCGATAAAGATGTTACCGTACGTGGCGCCGTTAGTATCGGAAGAAGGCTGATGGACCCGCTTGCCGAGTTGGTTAAAATCGATCCCAAAAGTATTGGTGTGGGACAGTATCAGCATGATGTAAATCAGTTCCGCCTCAAAGAACGACTGGATCAAACGGTGGTCAGCTGTGTGAATCAGGTTGGCGTCAATCTTAATACAGCCAGTAAACATTTGCTTTCGTACGTGAGTGGCATCAACAGCAGCATCGCAGAAAACATTGTGAAATACCGAAACGAAATCGGCCGTTTCAATAACCGCACACAACTGCTGAAAGTTCCCCGGTTGGGTGAAAAAGCATTTGAACAATGTGCCGGCTTTTTACGCATTAAAGACGGCGAGCATGCATTGGATAAAAGTGCAGTGCACCCCGAAGCCTACCCGATTGTGGAACAAATGGCAGCCGATCTTCAACTCAAAGTCGCCGACCTGATTGGAAATGAAACCATGATCAAGGAAATCCGGATTCAAAAATATGTGACTGAACAAATTGGAACACTCACCCTTCAGGATATCTTGAAAGAACTCTCTAAACCGGGCCTTGATCCGCGAAGCGAAGCACAGGTTTTTGAGTACGCCAACATTTTCAGTATCGAAGAAGTAACACCGGGAATGACCCTGCCCGGTATCGTGACCAACCTTACGAGGTTTGGCGCATTTGTGGATATCGGAGTCAAGCAAGACGGACTTGTGCATGTCTCCGAAATTGCGCACGACTACATTACAGACCCTTCCGAAAAACTGAAACTGAACGATAAGGTAACAGTTAAAGTGCTGGAAGTAGATCTGGTGCGCAAACGCATTTCAC
>CANGQQ010000120.1 GCA_947456025.1 Chitinophagaceae bacterium
GTACACTGTTTTGAAGTTGATTCGTGAGATTGGTGTCCTTCAAAATCGCATGTGCAATGCCATTTCCATGATTGATATCGGTATTGATTTGTGTTGAGATTCTTTGTAAGGATTGTGCCAAGGAATCGGCCTGCGTGCCAATGTTTTGAATTTTCAGTACCGCTTCATTCAAATTACGGACAAACAAGGTGTCCTTGATCAGGTGACCAAGCGATCCGTTGCCTTGGTTTACATAGTTGACCAGTGAATTGGCGTTGTTCATCATGTTGTGCGCCTGAATTGTTGCCAGTTTCAGGTGGGTTACTGTTGCATTGATCTGTTCCGGAATTTGTTCGTTGTTCAGTAAACGCCAAAATGCAGAACTCGAATTCAATCGTTGTACTGTGAGTTTCAATTCATCCGAAATCACTGAAATATTCCGGTTGGTCAGATCCAGTGTGCGGAGCATTTCTTCTGTGTCGATCGATTTGCGTGCAGGTAACACCGTTCCCTCTTTTGCAAACGCTGCTTTGAAATGTGACGGTGTGATGTTGACCACTTTGTTGCCGAGTAATCCATCCGAGGAAATGTCTACGATTGCGTTGGTTCGGATGATTTTTTGCATTTTATTCTGAAGCACCATCAGGACTTCAATTGTAGTGTCGTTTTTTATGGTAATTCGTTTTATTGTTCCAACTTCAATGCCGGCATATCTTACGTTATTACCGGGTTTTAATCCGTTGGTGTTCTGGAAATGAGCTTTTAACTCATATGTGGAGCCAAACAAACTTCGGTTTTTGCCGATCATGTATAGAAGTAAAACAAGGAACAGCAATCCTGCAATTGTAAACAGGCCTAATTTGATGTTATTGACGGTATTCGTTGTCATGATTATTCAAAAAATTGTTTAACCCGGTATTCCGGATGGTTTTTAAGTTCTTCATAACGCCCTTCTGCATAGCATTTGCCCTCTATCAGTACAACAATTCTCGCATTCTCAATTTTTACGCAATTCATATCATGAGAAATAATGAGGGAGGATGTTGCATATTTCTTTTGAATTTCAACCATTAAGTCAATGATCTCTTTTCCCGTTATTGGGTCCAGTCCGGTTGTAGGTTCGTCGTACAAGATGATCTCCGGTTTCAGTATCAGTGTTCGTGCCAGTGCGATGCGTTTTCGCATCCCGCCTGAGAGTTCGGATGGCATCATATCAACTGTATGCGACAGCCCAACGTCTTCCAATGCACTCATGACCATTTCCTCCACTTCACGGGCTTTTACCTGTATCCAGTGCCTTCGAAGCGGAAATTCAAGGTTTTCTCTTACAGTCATAGAGTCATAGAGTGCATTGCTTTGGAATAAGAAACCGACCCGTACCCGTAACTGGTCTATTTTTTCATGGTCCAACTCCGGTACTTTATAGCCAAGTACTTCAATATCTCCACGGTCTACCGATAACAATCCGATGATGCATTTAATGAGCACCGATTTTCCCGATCCGGACTTACCCAATACTACAACGTTTTCCCCTTTGTGTAGTTTGAGGTTGAAATCCTGGAGTACATGATTGTCGCCGAATGATTTGTACAAATGTTCTATCGAAAGAACCGTTGAGTCGGGCAGTTCCGGTATTGATGCTAAAACGGGTATGATTGAGACTGCAGTCATGATGATTTAATTGTAGCCCATAATATCAGTTATTTGAACTGCCAGCAAATCAATGATGAATATTAAAACCGATGATACCACAACAGCCGAGTTGGCCGATCTGCCAACGCCTTCCGTTCCTTTATTCGAGTAATAGCCTTTAAAGCAACCAATCAATCCTACCGCAAAACCAAAGAAAAATGTTTTGAGGAATGAAGGAATCACATCGCTGAACGTCAGATTGTCGAAAATTTGAGTCCAGTACAATGAAAAACTGGTTACGCTTCTGATATTGACTCCGAGATAAGAGCCGTAAAGTGAAATGGCATCGCCCATCAAGACTAAAATCGGCAGCATGAAAGTGGTTGCCAAAACACGACTTACGACTAAATATTTAAAGGGGTTTGTTCCGCTGACTTCCATTGCGTCAATTTGTTCTGAAACTTTCATGGAGCCTAACTCGGCTCCGATACTGCTTCCGATTTTACCGGCAAAAATCAAGGCTGTGATCACGGGACCTATTTCACGTATGATGGCAATCCCAACCATGGCAGGGAGTTGCGATTCCACGCCGTATTCAACAAGCGAAGGGCGCAATTGCATGGTTAACACCAGACCCATAATAAATCCCGTTAATCCTACAAGTGGCAATGAGCGATAACCGATGATGAAACACTGCCGGAAAAATTCACGAAACTCATAACGCGGACGATACCATTCACGAAAAAAGCGGAATACAAACCGGGTTAGTTGTCCGGCCTCATCCAAAAATGTCTTCAATGCAGTTGTTTCACGATTCATAATTGCCTTCCAAAAGTTATAAAAAAAATCTGCGTCTACGATGAAGACTGTCATTCGTAAAAGTGATCATTGTCATTTCAGCAGAAACCGAAGCAAACGGATGATGAAAATCAGTCTTCAAGCCGATTATTTATGGTTGATGCAATCTAAAATCGGTCCTTTTGTTACATCAGGTTTTTCAAATGAATTTATTGAATTCCCGGAAAGTAAGATTCGGTACAATCATATGAGTATGGACGGTTTAGTGGGCGTGCATTTGTTCAAATCGAGGAATTGGTATGTGTCGTACTGTGGTTGATACAAGAACTAAGTCAAAAAAATCTTACCCTCCCCAGGAAAACATTTGTAACATACCAATAAAGAGGATTACACCAAGAATCAAAATAAGCGCAAACAAACTTAAGGACACAATACCAAGTATCACGCCGGCTTTTGCTTTTTTCCGATCCTTTTCATTTGTTGATCGTGCGTTGCTGCCGGTAATAATTGCGGCTATTCCCAAAGGAATTGCGAGTAAGATTGTATACCAGGGGATAAAAATAGATGCCAGGGCAAGAATACCCAATATCATTGCTGTTTTGGATGGATTCCGATCTTTCTTTTTTTGAACAAAATGCTTTTTTACAAAGTTTCGGATAGCAGATTTGAGATGCTCGGGTTTCACTTGTTTTTGAACGACAGGGGAAATGGGCGCAATTAAAGGCTTAATATCTAAAGAGGATCTTGTCAGGGACATTGTTGGAGAAGCAATCGCATTGCTGAAGAACACGATGAAAAGCGTGGTGAGAATTGAAAATCCGAATTTTATACCCATGAATTTGAATTTAAGATTTTTCAAAGTTGTGTGAATCTTCGCATCAGTGTGCTGATTCTGGTTGGTGTTTTTTATGATTGTATGTGTGTTGTTTTGAGGGTTCATTCGATATAAATTCTAAAAAAAACACGATCTGCTTCTCCGTTCGCCATGTGTTTTTAGGTATTCGTTAAGGCGAAAGGCTTTCTTTTACTATTTTTATCCAATCGGACCTGTAACGTCCTTCTTTTTTTATGGAAAATCCCCTCAAATCTTCAAAGATGATGCGATTGACAATTTTGGTTTTATTAAATCTTTTTACATTGTTTCTAGAGGCTCAGGTTCCCTTTACCGGATTCCGTACCGGGAATTATTCCGGAGTCAATGGTGTTTTTTACAATCCGGCCTCCATTGTTGACAGTCGTTATCGCTGGGACATCAATTTAATGAGTACTCACGTTGCGGTAGGAAATAATTTCGCATCGTTTCAACTAAGAAAATTACCGGCACTCTTAAAGAATGACAGTCTATCTATTGATAGCATGTTTTTAAAGAGTAAAAAAGCGACCCTCGCTGCCATGGTCAATACAGATATTACAGGGCCTTCAGTCATGTTTCATGTTAATGCACGTCTTTCCATGGCACTGACGACGCGTTTTCGCTCGTTCGTCAACATTTCCGATGTGGATAAGGCTTTTGCTCAAACGATTTCCAATCAAATTTCAAATGCGACCTATCCTTATCAGGCACAATCTTCTTACAATCAGCATCTGTCGGTCAACGCGTGGGCCGAATACGGTGTTTCGGGCGCATATATACTGATGAATCAGGAGAAGCATTTTTTGAAAGGGGGATTATCGCTCAAATATCTTGCAGGTTATGGCAACGCCTATTTGAGTCTGAATCGTATTGGCGGGACCTTGAATGAGAACAGTGCGGGAGATGATTATTTGACCGGTACCTCTGGTTCTATATCAGGCGGAATTGGAGGCGTTAATGTTGATCAGTTTGACCAGTCCAATGCGTTTCGTTTTCGCGGCAAGGGTGCAGGGTTAGATTTTGGATTGATGTACGAATACCGGCCGGATCATGAAACACTAACGGGACATGATCAAAATAAATATCGGTTTAAAGTGGGGCTTGCATTGCTTGATGTAGGTTCGATTCGTTATAAGACCGATACCACTTATTCCGGAGGTTATCAGGTGAACATACCGGCAGAACCTCAACGGTTGCAGATTAATCAATATGAAAATAAAGAGTTCACGGAAGTAAAGTCGATGTTGCAAAGCAATGCCTATTTTTCCCGGTTAACAGCACCTGCATCGTACCGAGTTCATTTGCCTGCAACACTTCAATTGCAGGTAGATTGGAACATCGGTCATGGGTTTTATGTTGATTTGGCTACCCAGCTTTCATTGCATAATAAGAACCGGATTAAAACTCCTTTTTATCCCAATCAGGTTACATTAACACCTCGTTTTGAATGGAAGTCTATTGGGTGTTACTTGCCTATAAGCTATAGTGGACTTACTTCCTTCAATGCGGGTTTTTCGTTCAAAGCGGGACCGTTTTTCATCGGTTCCGGAAGTATTTTGACCGCATGGCTGGGTCAAAGCAGACAGGCCGATTTTCACATTGGCGTACGTTTCGGGAATTTATATAAAAAGCCTCGTTTGCGAATAAATGATACGAAGAGTGAACCTCATGAAACTCTTGAGCCGGGCAATATAAAGGATGCTCCTCTTGTAGTGGATACCGACCAGGATGGTGTCATTGACGAAAAAGATCGGTGTCCGAGCGTTCCGGGATCTGTAAAATATGAAGGTTGTCCCATTCCCGATACAGATGGTGACGGATTGAATGACGAACAGGATCAATGTCCAACAATTTCCGGTTCAACAAAATATCAGGGTTGTCCTATCCCGGATACGGATGGTGACGGATGGGATGATGAAAAAGATCAGTGCCCCAATGAAAAGGGAATTGAAAAATACAACGGTTGTCCGGCTCCGGATGCAGATAAAGATGGCGTGGATGATGATCATGACAAGTGTCCGGACGTAATCGGATTCTCGCGTTATGAGGGATGTCCTATTCCCGATCGTGACCGTGATGGGTTGAACGATGAAGAAGATCGATGTCCCGATCAGCCGGGGACTGTTTTACAAAAGGGATGCCCCGAAATTTCTGTTCAGGTTCAGCAAAAGCTTCAATATGCGGCTAAGAATATCTTTTTCGCTACCGGTAGTGCTGTGTTGTTGAAAAAATCCTATACCTATTTGGATGAAGTCGTAAAAATTTTAAAGACTACACCCGGATTACGATTAATTATTGAGGGGCATACCGATAGCATTGGCGTTGCGCAACAAAATCAGGCCTTGTCGGAAGATCGTGCCGAATCTGTGAAGGCCTATATTCTGACACAGGGTATTGAGGAAGGGCGCATTACTGCAATTGGTTTCGGACAAACACGTCCCATTGCTGATAACCGGACGATTACCGGAAGAGCTAAAAATCGTAGAGTCGAATTGAAATTGAGTTATTAATTCTTGCTTTCAGGGGGATCTGATTGTACGGCTGTTGTTGATGACCGAATCAATCCGTTTCATGCGGAATGATTCGGTTTCGATCACAGATCTCGTTTTAAGTCTTCCTGTTTGATGGTTTGAATTATTTTAAGGAAGTTTTCCAATGCAAAGGGTTTGGGAAGATAATGGCGAACACCATTTTTTTGTGCGCGTTGAAAATTTTCAGGGTTATGCGAGGTAAGAACCACAATCGTTTTGGGGTTTAGATGTTTCAGAATATCGAATCCATTGGATTGTTTTAATTCGATATCCAGAAAAAGTAAGTCTACCGGATTTGATTGGATATAGGGGATGGCTTCATATACATCCTCAAAGCTTCCGTTGTAATGAATGTTTTGATGGCTCTCACAAAAGTATTGAAGGATGATATTGGAAAAACGACAGTCTTCCAATATGATGGTATTGATTCGTTCGGGTGGAGGCATAGCTACTTACTTTGTATTTAAGTATAAATACGTGCATAAGTAGTAGGGTTAAATAGTTGGGAAAGCAACGGCCGGAATTCAGTGTGAATGCTAAAGTTCAGTAATCTACATTCGCAGTTTTGTGAAATTAGTTGTCGGATTTTCGAAATGGGATACCACGAACCGGGGGGGGGGGGGCGATCGTAAAGAACTTTGAGTAAATCTGAAAAGAGCTATTCGGCCGGCGCTCTGTTTACCGGTTAACTTAAGTACGCTTATTGTTGTTTGAAAAGCTGCACAATGAAATCTTTTAAGATCAATGGATCCAGATTGATGAATTTATCCACTTTATATTCAAAGTCATTTTTAGGACTAAAGATGATGTGATAACAGACTTGATTCAATCGTTCGGATACCGGAGTGAGGTATCTTTTATAGTTTTGTTCGCCGTTTTTATGGTATTGAACGGAAACATAAAAACCCAATTCATCTTCACTTAGTAGAATCGATTTGATGTCTGAGCTGATCCTGCGTGGAAACTTGTCTTGTAAAAAGTGAAGGATTTCTACTTTTTTGACAACGTGTGAATGTGTCATAAGGTTGATTCAAATAGATGCGTCAATGATTATACGTTGCTAAACTAATTCTTTTATTCTTCAGAAAGAGACATCTTTTGTTAAATAATAATGAAAGCGGTCAAAAAGAAGTAATAATAATTATATAAGTAAGTATAAAAGGATATTGCATGTGTTTTCTAAGTATCCTGTCTTGACGGAAATCTTTTTAAAGCTGCTGATTTAACGGCTTGCTTTTTTTTAATACGAATAGTAATCAGTTAACGATTGCGTAATACTA
>CANGQQ010000121.1 GCA_947456025.1 Chitinophagaceae bacterium
GCATTGACTGCAGCAATCGCATTATGAACCGGGAATTGTACCGCTATATCAAAGCGGAGGAGTTCCCCTTCATTGAAATTGAATTGATACGTGCTGTACCAAAAGGAAATCCGTTTTTCCCGGACTTGACTTGTAATCGTTCCTATTTTTATGAAGCAGAAACCTTCATCCGCCTCGCAGGGGTCAAGCAATCCATTCCCGTTTCTATTGAAGTAGTAAAGTTGAATTCAAAACAAATACAACTGACAGCCCATTCCAACATCCTGATGAGCCGCTTTCGATTAAAACCGAAAAACATGATCCAATTATTTAAAGTTAGGGATCAAATCAATATCCGTTTTAATCTGAAGGTAACATTGACCGAATACAAGCAACTGCAAACTTCCGTTGCAACTAAGTAAATTGGAAGTATCTTATTCTAGCTCGTCTTCGTCCCGGAATATCCGCTTGAGTTTTAATGAGCTAACCGGCGCCACAATCAAAGGGAACTTTTCAACTGTCACATTGCTTTGATCCAGACCAAATCCTTTCTCCTCGGACAAGCTGATGTGTTTCAACGCAAAGTAAACCCGCATGATGATTTTCTCGATGAAAGGCAGTTCATTATCCTGACTGAGGAATTTTTCCATGACCACAAACTGAAAATCACCTACTACATTGTTGCGTTGCAGACTTTCATAACGGCTGGTAATGTTCACTTCCTTGTTGGCCACCATCTCCTCTACCACTTTCCGGAACATCAGATTGATGCGCGGCTGCATTCGGAAGCCGAGTTTAAATTCTACACGAATGACCTCGTTGGGGACAATTGTTTCCACTTCATATTGGCAGGTATAGGGATCATCCATGGTATCCACATGTACAAACCAATAGATATCGGCACGTTTGGGTTTTCGATTTAAAATAGAGTAAATAATCTTGTGCTCAATTTCATGTTTACTGTTGGCACTGCTGAGGTAAACAAGATGCGTTGCATGTTTCTGAACCGTGAGATCGTTGCTAAGCTCCTGCAACATCGGCAGATAGTTTTCCAATCGAACAAATTCAACGTACCGATTTTTGATTTTACGTGCCCGGAACCATACATACATAACGGCAAACAGAATACCGCCAACCAAAAGCGCGATATAACCCCCATGCATGAATTTCATCAGATTCGCGAACAAGAAACACAATTCGATTGATAAATAGACGACAAGAAATAAATAGATCCAGGGCGACGAAACCCGTTTCGATACGAGATAATTGGAAAACAAAATGGTGGTCGCCAACATGCAGAGTGTAATGGCCAGTCCGTAAGCCGCTTCCATATGTGCAGCCGAACGGAAATACACAACAATCCCCACACAACCCAAAAACAACATGAGATTGATTGCCGGAATGAACAACTGACCACGCTCCTCACTGGGATAATTAATTTTAAACTTCGGCCACAGGTTGAGTCGCATGGCCTCACTGATCAGTGTAAAGCTTCCGCTGATTAAGGCCTGACTCGCAATGATCGCGGCAATTGTTGCAATCACTAACCCGGCGAAGCGAAACCAGTCGGGCATGACTCCAAAAAAAGGATTGAAACCGGTTGCGATCATTTCTTTAGTGATGGACTTTCCGGCAAAATGCGACAGAAGCCATGCACCCTGACCCAGATAATTCAAAATCAGACAAAGCTTTACGAACACCCAGGAATACCGGATGTTTGACCGGCCGCAATGTCCCAAATCGGAATACAACGCTTCAGCACCGGTTGTACATAGAAAAACTGCACCTAAAATCCAAAACCCATTGGGATACATGATAAGTAAATCAACGGCGTAATAAGGATTAAAGGCTTTGAACACGTGTAGGTCATCGGCAATATGACTGAGGCCCAACACAGCCAACATTAAAAACCAAATCAACATAATGGGGCCAAAGGTTCTGCCGATGTAATTGGACCCAAATTGCTGGAGTAAAAACAAAAATGCAAGAATACCGATTACGATGTAGACAATCGTAGACTGATCAATAGAACGAAAGCGATGGACTTGTTTTAACCCTTCAATGGCTGAGGTAACGGAGATTGGCGGTGTAATCATTCCATCGGCTAACAAAGCCGCACCACCTACCATTGCCGGAATTACGAGCCATTTTTTTTGTCGGCGCACCAACGTGTACAATGAGAAAATCCCGCCCTCTCCCCTGTTATCCGCCTTAAGCGTGAGGATCACATATTTTACTGTTGTTTGTAACGTCAAGGTCCAAATGATGCAGGATAAAGCACCAACGATGAGAAATTCAGAAATTTCTTTACCTGAAATAACGGCGTTTAAAACGTATAAAGGTGATGTTCCAATATCACCATAAATAATACCCAGTGCAATTAAGAGTCCTGCCAGGGTGGCCTTTTGCGTATGACTTCCCACTGAAAAAAATTTAATGTGGCTGTTTTCGATTATTTGACCTCTTGAATCAAGGCAACAAAGGTAGGAGTTAAGCGAATTGACCCAAGAAAATGTTATGGGCTGCTACCTTAAAACCATTCGGACTTACGTGTCAACTTATCTGCCTACGGTCTGCGACCGATCCACCCACAACAAACTCCCGTCACCGTAACTTAAAAACCGAAAGTCATGATCCAGTGCATATTGATAAATGGTTCGCCAGGCATCCCCCACCAAAGCCGCTACCAGCAGGAGAAGCGTTGAATCCGGTTGGTGAAAATTGGTTATGAGCGCCTGCGTTAATTGAACCTGATAGCCCGGAGCCACCAAGAGTTGTGTATGCGCCACCAGTTCATCCCGCCCCTGACGATCCATCCAGTCCAGCAGTGCATCCAGCGCAAAGGCAGGGTCTACGGTCTGCTCCTCCAGCTCGTACACATCCCATTGTTTCACTTCCAGTTCTTGTAGCGTTGCGTTCGGATGTAACAGTGCTTTCAATCCCATCCAGTAGAGCGTTTCGAGCGTTCGAAAAGAAGTGGTTCCAACCGGAATGATGGGCGCCGGGAGTTTTTTTCGGATGCGTTCGATAACGGATCGCTTTACCTGAATCCATTCTTTGTGCATTTCATGATCTTTCATGGAATCTGCTTTCACCGGTCTGAAGGTGCCCGCTCCCACATGCAGTGTTACAAAATCACGCTCAATGCCTGCTGCTTCCATCTGTTGCATCAACGGTTCGGTAAAATGCAAACCGGCTGTAGGCGCTGCCACACTTCCTTCGTGCCGGGCATAAACGGTTTGATAACGTTCATAATCGGCTTGTTCGGGAGTACGGTTGATATAGGGCGGCAGCGGAATAACGCCTGCGCGATGCAATACCTCTCCAAATACGAGCTGATCCTGATTCCAATGAAACTCCACGACAAAACAATCACTTAATTTCTCTACGATTCGGGCCGTTAACAGAATCGTACCCGCTTCATCAGCAATCTGTTTTTCCAAAAACGGTTCTTTCCATTTTGCGGCACCGCCTACCAGCGCATTCCAGCGAACGGGCGAGCGACTCAGCATCGCTTCGGTAAGCGTGCAATCACCCGCAGGTTCCAGGCAAAAGATTTCAATGATGGAACCGGTTGCTTTCTGAAAAAACAGACGTGCCTCAATTACACGGGTATTGTTAAACAACAACAAAGCCGGTTCCTTTATATACGCTGTAAGATTCCGATAAATATCCTGCGTCATGTGTCCGTTGCTGTACACCAGCAATTTGGAAAGATCCCGCTCCGGAAGCGGATGAAGCGCAATACGGCCTTCCGGTAACTGATAAGAATAATCTTTGATATGTATGTCCTTTGGATGCATCGCGCAAAGTTCGGAATATTTTCAGCCTTACGTTCCGGTGTTCAAGTTTAGCGTGAAAGGTTTTTAAAAAAGCTTCTCAACTTATGCGTACAATCATAAAATCCAATGTGTATTTTTCCTAATTTGCACCCGAATTGAATGATCGCACGTGCGTTTACTTGCAGTTTCCATATTATTTATCGCTTTTCTGACGCAACATGTGAGTCGGTTGTATTGGGTTGCCGATTATTACTTCAACCCCACCGCTTACATCAAAAATTGCGAAAACAAAGCAAAACCTAAATTGAACTGTAAGGGTAAATGTCAGATGACCAAAAAGATCAAAGAAGAAGAACAAAAAGACCAGGAACAACAGGAACGCAGAAACCAGGAAAAAAACGAAACGCTCTCTTCGCGTTCATTTTTCCCTATCTCCCAACAATTGATTGTGTATTCAACAATCACTCAGGGATTAACCTGGCATGATGAAGGCCAATTACGAGATCATGCCGGCGCCGTATTTCATCCTCCACAAGTATAAGTTGCCCCCTTGCATTTGCTGTTGACTCTTTGTCGGCAGCCCTTCATCTATTTTATTTACACCATTTACAGTCTGCATGAGAGGCCTGTAAGTTTACTTTACTTCTATTTATGAAAAAGCTTTGCTTATTCCTGTTCTTTTTATGCGTAACAGGATCCACGATCGCACAAATAATAAACATCAAACTTTTTGACAACGAAACCAGAGAACCCTTACACGGTGCTACCATCAAAGCCGGGTCACAAACTTTTTTTTCAAAGGCTGATGGCACGGTATCAATCCCTGTTGAACAATTAGAAATTGAGATTTCTTTTTCCGGATATGAAAACCGTACTGTTCGTCTTGATCAAACAACAACCGCTATTGGCATTCAGCGCAAAGCCAACGACCTTCAGGAGGTGGTTGTATCTGCCAACCGTGAAGCCATCAAACGAACTTATGCGCCTATTGCCATTGCAACCATCAGTGCACGAACCATCAATGAAACAAAGGCTACAACCATTGATCAACTGGTCAATAAAGTGAGTGGCGCTTACATGGTAAATCTTGGCAACGAGCAACACGCCATGGGCATTCGTCAGCCCATGGGCACGCGGAGTTTATTTTTATATCTGGAAGACGGCATTCCCATTCGTACATCCGGCGTATTCAATCACAATGCCTTAATGGAAATGAATATGGCTGCTGTAAAAAACATCGAAGTTGTTAAAGGGCCCAGCAGCAGTTTATACGGTGGGGAAGCGATTGGCGGTGCTGTCAACATGATTACTCAGGCACCTACCGCCATCCCAACTTTGCGTGCGTCCATGCAACTCAACAACATCGGTTACCGCCGTGCCGATGTACAAACCGGGTTTACAAAAGGCAGATGGGGATTTGCACTGAGCGGATATTACACACAAAGAAAAAGCGGCTTCATTGAATTTTCAGATTTCCATAAAGCCATCGGAACGGCCCGGATCGACTATCGTTTCTCGAATCAAGTACGTTTGGAAAACAGTCTTACCTATATGGATTACTACAGCGACATGAGTGGAGGTATCGACAGTGTGATGTTTGCCAATCAATCCTTTAAAAGTCAGCAAACGTTCACCTACCGCAAAGCTACCACACTCCGCCATCGCAGTTCGTTGTTTTGGGAATGGAATGAGAACAGCAAAACAACACTACATGCCGTTTACAGAGACAACAAAATGGGATTGAATCCATCCTTTAGAGTAAGAGACGACTATCGCAGACAAGGAGGCGGATTTGTCGGCAAAAAAGATGTGGCACATGGAGAAATCAGTGACAATTCTTTTAAAAGCTATGCGGCCATCTTGCAACACCGTCAGCAATTCAAATGGCTGCAAACCAGTTTAATTGGAGGAGGGACGGTTGACATAAGTCCCAATACGGCTATCGCAAACTATATTCGAATAAAAAAAGACACCATAAACAATAAATATGTGAGTTATGAAAATCGCGCTGACAGTTTGCTTGTAAAATACAATACCGGCATTACGAACATTGCTGCCTTTTTAAATTACGAATGCTCCCCGATTAAAAACCTGCGCATTGTAGCCTCTTTACGATACGATGCGTTCCGTTACAATTTCAACAATTATTTGCCCGTTTCAGCCGTCAGCGGTTCACCGGATACGATCAGTAACTTTTCAAAATTCAGTCCCAAAGTAGGCTTCACGTATAACTTCAAAAACAACAGAGGCGTCTATTTCAATTACAGCGCCGGTTTTGTACCACCCCAGGTTTCCGAACTGTATCGAGCTGTAAAAATTCCGGTACTGGAACCATCAACATTCGTCAACACAGAAATTGGCGGTTGGGCCGAAATCATTAAAGACAAATTAACAGCCGATATCAGCTTGTACCAGATGGAAGGTAAAAACTCGATTATTTCGGTTCGTTTTGACGATGGTACTTTTGGCAATGCCAATGCGGGCGCAACGCTGCACAAGGGGATTGAACTGGGAGTGAATGCAACGCCTATCAAAGATCTGCAAATTCGTTTCAGTGGCGCTTACAGCAAACACACCTTTAAAACCTACATCGAAAGAGGCGTCAAATTCAACGGCAACGAAATCAACAACGCTCCTAACTGGGTTCATAATGCCGAAGTTACTTACCGGCCCTCTTTCATCAAGGGATTCAGGTTGGCCGTTGAATGGCAAAAAATGAGCAAGTATTTTATGGATCAGGCCAATTTGTTTCAATACAATGGATTTGATGTTGTAAACGCCCGATTGGGTTACCGCCTGAAAGGTGCTGAGGTGTGGCTCAACATCATCAATGTGCTGGATGCCTATTACGCTGTTAACAGCAGCAGGAGTCAGTTTGGCTATAACTACACGCCGGGTGAACCCCGTAATTTCAATTTGGGCATCAGTTACGACTTCGGAACCCTCTTGAAAAAAACAACCAACTGATTTCCTGAAAACAAAACATTTAAGTAAACCGCTGAAAAACACCTTTTTTAAATCAACTATATGCTTCGAAAAAACAGTTATAAATGGCACCGGATCAGCAGTCTGATAATTGCCATACCCGTATTACTCTGGGCCATCAGCGGCTTTATGCATCCCCTCATGACCACCATAAGACCGGCCGTGAGCACACAGTTTATTCGTCCGGAC
>CANGQQ010000122.1 GCA_947456025.1 Chitinophagaceae bacterium
TTGTTCAGAGTCCTCCGAGAAGGAAGCCATGCCCATCATTCCGATGATTTTGACATGTAATAAAGGCTGCTCCTGCATTTGATTTATCAACTCTTCCAGTTCCTGTTCATCTAATCCAAATTTTGTTTCTTCCTGAGCTATGTGAATTTGCAATAATACATTTATGGAACGCTTGTTTTTAAAGGCTTCTTTGTTGACTTCCTTTAACAATTTGAAACTGTCGATTCCATGGATCAAATGAACAAAAGGTGCAATGTATTTTACCTTGTTGGTTTGCAGATGTCCGATAAAATGCCATTGGATATCATGTGGCAACAAAGCGTGCTTCTCAACTAATTCCTGAACATAATTCTCTCCAAAAGCACGTTGTCCCTTTTCATAAAGTCTAAGAATTTGATCTGTTGGTTTTGTTTTGGAAACTGCAACCAATGTTACATCTGATCCAATTTCTTGCTTTAATGCTGAATAGATCGTTGGTTCACTTTTCATGATGCTGTAAATAAAAAAAGTGCTGATTGAAGCATCAGCACTTTTCAAAATTAATGAAACCGTTTATTTCAAAATACTTCTGCTGATAACAATCCGTTGAACTTCACTGGTTCCCTCATAGATTTGAGTGAT
Source organism: Chitinophagaceae bacterium (assembly GCA_947456025.1). GTDB lineage: Bacteria > Bacteroidota > Bacteroidia > Chitinophagales > Chitinophagaceae > Lacibacter. Next base: position 622 of record CANGQQ010000122.1, read on the forward strand.
TTTGGCATCACGCATCATACGCTCCACATGAAACTCTTTCACATATCCGTATCCGCCATGAATTTGAACAGCTTCTGTAGAGGCCCACATGGCTGTTTCGGAAGCAAATACTTTTGCCATTGATGAAGAAAGCGTATAGTCCAGATGCTGGTCTTTTTCCCAGGCAGATTTTAAACAAAGCAAACGTGCTGCTTCAATACGTGTTGCCATGTCGGCAAGCTTGAATTGAATCGCCTGATGGTGCATGATTTCTTTTCCAAACGCTTTACGCTCTTTGGAATATTTTAATGCCAGTTCATAAGAACCGCTGGCGATTCCCAATGCTTGTGAGGCAATACCGATTCTTCCTCCGGCAAGGGTTTTCATGGCGAAAGCAAAGCCAAAACCATCTACACCAATGCGGTTTTCCAATGGAACTTTTACATCCTGAAAGGAAATGCTGTGTGTATCGCTTCCCCGAATCCCCATTTTGTTTTCTTTGGCACCTACAACTACGCCGGGCCAGTTTTTTTCAACAATAAAGGCATTGATACCTTTATGTCCTTTTGAAATATCGGTTTGGGCAATGACAAGATAAACAGAAGCAGAGGAACCATTAGTAATCCAGTTTTTGATGCCGTTCAATACATAATGATCACCTTTAAACTCGGCAGTCGTTCTCTGAGAGGTCGCATCACTTCCTGCTTCGGGTTCACTCAACAGAAACGCACCAATGTACAATTCTCCGTCTTTTTTTCCCTGTGCAAGAGGAATAAGGTATTTCTGTTTTTGTTCTTCTGAACAATATTGTTGTAAACCGTAACAAACCAGACTGTTGTTTACACTCACACAAACACTTACGCTGGCATCAACTTTGCTGATCTCTTCCATTGCAAGAACATAGCTGATTGTATCCATACCGGCACCGCCATACTTCTCCTCGACCATCATGCCCATAAAGCCAAGATCGGCCAATTTTAAAATTTGTTCTTTGGGGAATTTTTGAAGTTCGTCACGTTCAATAACACCTGGTAAACACTCGGTTTGAGCAAAATCACGGGCAGCCCGTTGAATCATCAAATGCTCTTCGCTTAATTGAAATTGCATATGGCAAAAATATTTGGGTGCAAAGATAAGGAGGAGCGAAAGTCAAACCCAAAGAAATACGCATTTTTTACCCAAGTCCGGGTATGTCTGTAAATTCTAAAAATAGGGTAACTTTATACTCCTTTTTGCTATGCAATGAAGTGGTTTTTATCAGTTTTCAGTTTCTGGAGTTCAAACAAAACAGAAATGAAGCGACTATCTAAAACATGATTTTATGAAATGGATTGGTGTAACCTTACTGCTTTTAATTACAATTTCTTTTGAGTCTTTCAGTCAAACCTGCTTAAGCGGGAATTGCAGTTCCGGTTTCGGAAAATTTCAGTATGCCAACGGCGATGTTTATGAAGGTGAATTTTATGATGACAAGCGTGAAGGTTTTGGCGTTTACAAGTGGAAAACCGGTGAAAAGTTTATGGGAGAAAGCATGGGGGATGTGTTTAAGGGTTTTGGCGTTATGGAGTTCAGAGATGGAACAAAATACATTGGTGATTTTAAAGACGGAGAATTGGATGGTGAAGGTGAAAAAACCTATCCAAATGGAGTTAAAAAGATCGGTATTTTTGAGAAAGGAAAATATCTGGGGAAAATATCATATTACAATAAGCCAATCGGAACTACAGGCTGCTTGAATGGTGATTGTGAAGGTGGTTACGGGATGAAGTATTACTCGGGCAATGACCGTTATTTCGGATTTTTCAAAAATGGGAAACGTCATGGTTACGGGGCCTATTACTGGGATGATGGTACCCGTTGGGTGGGTCAGTTTGATCAAAACCTTATAACAGGATACGGGTCTTATTTCTTTATCACCGGTGAAAAGTATGTCGGGTTTTTTATCGACAGCAAGAGAAACGGATGGGGAATTAATTATGATCCCGAAAGCGGAATCAAGAAAATCGGTTACTGGGAAAACAACGTTTTGGTAAAGCCCAAAAAGAGCTTAATCACCAATGGCGCCTCAACCGGATGCATCAGTGGTGATTGCAAAAGTGGTTACGGTAAGTATGTGTATAACAACGGTTACTACGAGGGGAACTTTAAAAACGGTTACCGACATGGCCAGGGAACCTATTATTACGACATTGGGGATTATTACACGGGAAATTTCAGTGAGAACAAGTACAATGGAAAAGGAACCTATTACTACACAAATGGCGAACGTTACGATGGCGAATGGCGAGATCAACGTTATCATGGTAAAGGTCAGTTGTTCCACTTTGATGGATTGCCGGAAGAAGGATACTGGAGTCTGGGTAAATTTTTAGGACCCTCTACCCCGCCATCCGGTTATGAATATTGGGTAAAAAACAATTACAGCAACGATCAGCAAGTGGCTGTAAACAGCCCTAAACCCAACACCACAAATCCTGCAGCAGGTACGAATAAGCCTTCCAATACAAGTTCAAAACCTACAAATACAAACACCAATCCGGTTGCTACAGGTAAACCCACTAATACCGGTAAACCCACCACTACATCGAAACCAACAAATACAAATACTCAAATCATTCAAACAGGTGGTGGCAGCAATACACAAGGCTTAAACAACATCGCCTATAAACGAAAATTAGCGTTGGTTATCGGTAATCAGGCTTATCAGCATGCTTCCGTACTTCGCAATCCCAAAAATGATGCCCGGTCCATGGCGCAAATTTTACGTCAATGCGGATTTGAAGTCATCGAAGTAATTGATGGAGATGGGCCTGGTCTTAAATCGGCTATTCGTGAGTTTGGGTACAAACTGAAAAGTTACGAAGTTGGACTTTTCTATTATTCCGGTCATGGGATCCAAATCGACGATAAAAATTATATCATTCCCATTGACGCAAACTTAAGATCCAAAACGGATGTACGTGAAGATTGCCCTTCTGTATCGCAGGTCTTATCACGTATGGAGGAAGCAGGTACTAAATTGAACATCGTTATTTTAGATGCATGTAGAAACAATCCCTTTGAACGTGGATCATTTGGTGAAGATGACGAAGGAGGTGGTTTGGCCCCCATCACACCTCCAGACAATACCGTCATTTCATTTGCAACCGATCCCGGGTCCGTTGCAAGTGATGGTGTCGCGGGAACAAATGGATTGTATACCGGATCACTGGTCAGATTCATTTCTGTACCCAATACGCAATTGGAAAACGTATTTAAATTGACCGGAAAAGAGGTCAAGGAAAAATCAGGCGGAAAACAAAAGCCATGGCTCAACAGCAATTTTTACGATATCTTCTATTTTAAGGCACAGTAATTCATTTTTTTTAGATTGTCATTTTATGCGTTTGGATGCTGAATTCTGGGAGCAACGTTATCGTTCAAGCCAAACAGGTTGGGATATCGGTACCTCATCGACTCCTTTGAAGGGCTATATCGAATCGCTACAAGACAAGTCATTGAATATTCTGATTCCCGGTTGCGGCAATGCCTACGAAGCCGAATGTTTAATTGGATCGGGGTTTGAAAACATAACCTTACTTGATATCGCTCCTTCTGCAGTATCGAATATGAACATGCGTTTTAAAGGAACAACAGTTCGTATTTTACTGGAGGATTTTTTCAACCACGAAGGTGCTTACGATCTCATTTTGGAACAAACATTCTTTTGTGCTCTGGACCCTTCATTAAGAAAAAACTATGTTCGGAAAATGGCACAATTATTAAAACCCACTGGTAAGCTGGTTGGCGTTTTATTTAATCGACATTTTGATGGAGGCCCTCCTTTTGGCGGACATGTAACTGAATACCAAAATCTGTTTGCTCCCGAACTAGAAATAAAAAAAATGGAATTGTGTTACAATTCCATTCCGCCCCGCAAAGATGCTGAAGTTTTTTTTATCGCTGAACCATCAGCTATTCCCCATTAAGCGTAAATAGGCTACATGTGACGAAAGTGCTGTGCGCATATGCGCATATTCGATATAAGGAACATTGAATTCTTTACAAGTTTGTTTAATGATTTTACTGATCGCAGGATAATGAACATGCGAAATCTTCGGGAATAAATGATGTTCAACCTGAAAATTTAATCCTCCTACAAGCGCTGAAATGATTTTATTTCCGGTTGCAAAATTTGCAGTGGTTTTCAACTGATGGATTGCCCATTCGTCACGAAGTCTGCCACTTTCAGAATCAGGCATTGGAAAATGGGTGTGTTCTACTGTATGGGCCAATTGAAATACGATACTTAATACCAAACCCGCTACCAACGTGAAGATTAAGAAACCGACCATCCACGGTAAGAAACCGACCATCCATATAGGTAAAACAACAAAAACAAACAGATGAATGGCTTTAAATGACCAAAAAACAATATGATCACTTAAATGCATTTTCTTTAATTGCATTGAGCCGATCTTCTGTTTGAAATATTTTTGATAGTCCAGAACGAAGATCCAGAGGATGTACAACAATGCATACAATACCCAAAAATAACGGTGTTGGTATTTGTGTAGTTTGTATTTTTTTTGTGTGCTGCTCATGCGCATCCAGGGCTGGATATCAATATCATCATCTACCCCATCTACATTTGTAAATGCATGATGAATGATGTTGTGTTTTACATTCCACATAAAACTGCTTCCTCCAAGGATGTTCAGCGAAAAAGCGGCCAATATATTGATTGTTTTATTTTTACTGAAACTGCCATGTGCGCCATCGTGCATAACATTGAAACCGATAGCCGAAATCAGGCCGCCCAACAAAACACATTCGATGATACTAAGCCATACAGCGGGTGTATAAAAAACTAAATGTATATAAACAGCTAACAGTAATAACCCTAACAGACCGCCTTTAAAATAAAGATAAAAATTACCGGTAGTGGGTCTGCCTGCTTTTTCAAAATAGTCAGTTACTCTTCTTTTTAACTCGGCATGAAACGAATCAGGTTTGGCCGAAAACTTTGGAACACTCATGATTGTAAAATGATTGCAAAGGTACTATAGTTTTTTGACTATCCTTCAGGCAGATTGACTGAAACTCAACTTAAGTAGCATGCTGAATCAGTGCGTCAAATGATTGTATTCCAATCATTTTGGACGAGATAAAACCTTCCGCATAGGCAACACCTATCATTTTTCCAAACATTTTGTGACGGGATATTACACTCTCGAGATATCCCGGCGCCGAAATATAAGTTTGAGGTTCGTTGAGATCAGGGTTGTGAAATTGTGTGCCATATGCACGGATCGATTGGATTTTCCTTTCAAAAACAGCAGATACATCTACTACGAAATCCGGATTCAGGTAACGGTCCTGTATGTAATGAAAAACATATTTCGGTCGCCAGGCTTCCTGCTCCTCACCATTGTATTCTGTTGTAATTTTTCGTAAGCCCGACAAAAAACAACTATCACTAACAAGTGCGGCGGATCGTCCGTGGTCCGGATGCCTGTCTTCAGGAGCATTGCACAATACAATCTCGGGTTTGTATTTCCGAATCATTTGAATAATACTACGCTGGTGCGCTTCGTCATTTGCAAAGAAACCATCACGCATTCCCAAATTTTCCCGAATTGCGATTCCCATGATTTCCGCAGCTGCAGCCGCTTCCTGTTCACGAATTTGTGCCGTTCCTCGTGTTCCCAGTTCTCCTTTTGTAAGATCGATGATTCCAACTTTTTTGCCGTTTGCCTGCTCTGTCATCAAAGAGCCGGAACAGCTTAGTTCTACATCGTCCGGATGGACACCAAATGCTAAAATGTCAAGTTTCATTTGTTTTCTTAAAATGGTGATGTGTTGCCTCAAGTATGAATTTGGTAAAAGACTTTATGCTTTTCCTCTCGAAACATGGCGTTCAAAGATAGGTCAGCCACGATACATGCGTTCAATTTCCTGTACGATCAATTCAATTTTCCGGTCGATTTTGTCTTCTTCAGGATTCCAGGCTTGTTTTAAATCGCTTCCTACAAAAAACATGATTGTTTGATAAAATCTTGCCGTAAAGCCTCCCTTCATCTCTCTAATGATTTCAAAGCAATTGTTTCCGGTTTGTCGGTTGATCAGTTTCATCAAAACCTTACCCTGATAGATCGATAAGTCCATGATTTTATCCGAGAATTGCGAGCGAAGTTCCTTTTCACGAGACTTTATGTATTGTTTTCGTTCCAATTTAGATCCAATTCCTACCAGTTTACTGTTTATGTCATTCATGACAAATCCTGCTTTTTTTGCATAGGGGTAACATACATAAA
>CANGQQ010000123.1 GCA_947456025.1 Chitinophagaceae bacterium
GCAGCGCCCGTGAGCATCCGGGATGAAGATTCGGCCATCAAAAAATTCCAGTCGCTCGATTTTTTAAGTCTGCAAGGCATCACCGCCGCTGCCGTAGGTGCCGGTTTTCACAACATGTGCAACGGTGCCAACCTCTGCTACAGCAAGAAGGCGTTTGTTGCTGTGAACGGATTCGACTCCATCGATCATATTGCGAGCGGCGACGATATGCTGCTCATGCACAAATTACAGGAAGCCTATCCCAAACAAATTCAATACTGCCACACCCCTGAAAGCATCGTTACAACAAACGCAGTTGAAACGGTACGTGCTTTCTTCAGGCAACGGATTCGCTGGGCCAGCAAAGCAGATCAGTATCGTGATCATCGCATCTTTGGCGTGTTGTTGGGCGTTTATCTGTTGAATGTGTTTCTGCTGGCGCTCTTGATCGCCGCTTGTTTTAATCCGGAGTTGTGGCGCCTGCTGGGAACTTGTTTCCTGCTGAAAACAGGAACGGAGCTGCTGTTCTTATATCCGGTAGCGCGCTTTTACCGCAAAACAGCACTCTTGCTTTACTTTCCGTTGGCGCAGCCTTTCCACTGGGTGTATATGGTTGTTGCCGGCTGGCTCGGAAAATTTGGAAGCTACCAATGGAAGGGCCGAACGGTACAATAGTGGGAAAGCGGCCGATAAAAATCTGAAGAAACCTTTACTTTTATTCTATGCACGAACCTTCCTTTCGGGAGCGCCTTCCTTTTTGGAGACAACTCACCCGCAACATCAATTGTGTGATGGGGCTGTCCGTCATTGGCATCGCTGTACTCGCGGCTCTGCTGGCGTATGTGCTTGCACCCGATCCTACACCCGATGCTAATCGTGTACTGGTGGAAATTGCCGCACAAAAACCGGGCTTCCGGCAACAGTTTCTGCTGCTGAAAAAAGAAGAGGCCCCGCTGCCGGGCAGTTGGTGGAGCGGACGGGACGATGCCTTTTTCTCCATTCCCATTACCGGATGGAAACGGAAGGGAACCGACAGCATTGTTGTTTCCAAATACATCGACGAAGGCATCACCGAATCCCTCACTTACGCAACCAACGGGAGAGCGATCAGCGAATTAATCACGCATCGCACGTATTATCTGGGCACCGATAAATTTGGCAGGGATATCTTAAGTCGGCTCCTGATTGGCACACGTATCAGTCTGGGAGTAGGATTGGTGGCCGTACTCATTTCACTCACGCTGGGAATTTTTTTGGGAGCCCTTGCCGGTTACTACAAAGGCAAAACGGACGCCTGGATTCTCTGGCTCATCAACGTAACCTGGAGTATTCCCACGATCTTACTGGTGTTCGCCATTACCCTTGCGTTGGGAAAAGAACACGGACAAATTTTCATTGCCGTAGGATGTACGTTGTGGGTGAACGTAGCCCGACTCGTGCGCGGTCAGGTGCTCGCCATCCGGGAACTGAGCTATGTGGAAGCCGCCAAAGTGATGGGCTTCTCGGACCTGCGGATCATCTTCCGCCACATCCTTCCCAATTGTACGGGCCCCATCATGGTGATTGCCGCCTCAAATTTCGCAACGGCCATTGTCATAGAAGCCGGACTCAGTTTCCTGGGACTGGGTGTACAGCCGCCGCAACCCAGCTGGGGACTGATGATCAAGGAAAATTACAATTTCATTATTACCAACAATCCGTTTCTGGCGCTGATTCCCGGGCTGGCTATCATGTTACTGGTGATGGCGTTCAATTTGCTGGGCAATGGCCTTCGTGATGTACTGGATGTGCGAACGTAAATGCCGGTAGGTTGTAGAGGAACCGGAATCAGGTGTTTGCTTGTTGCTGTAATTTGATTTGCAGCGTAATCAGGATTCCAATAAGGAGATAGAATAAGGTACCGATCTTATCGGTTTCAATCAAATCGCTGAGCATATTTAAGGTTACGATCATGCTGAGTATGACCCCCGATGTAAGTGCTACCGTACGGTCGAACGGATCAGACAGTCGGTCATAGGCTTTTTGCACGGTAGCAAACATCAGATAAAGCAGTAAACAAAACAGGAGCATGCCGGGCAGTCCCTGTTCAATTGCCGTGAGAAGAAAATAATTATGCACCGATGATTTTTCCTCGTTGTCGCTCACCCAGGTTTTAAAGGCGGTAACGGTATAGCCTTTGTAATAGTGCACAAAATTGTTGGGGCCAAATCCCGTGAGCGGCTCTTCGCTTACCATCCGGAATCCTGCAATCCAGCGGTAAAAACGTTCCATGGTGGAGACGTCCTTCAGTTGATACGTCGCTGCCATGTGCTCGTTGAGTTGAGAATGCTGAATAGTGGTGTTGAAATCAGGTGCAAATTTCAGGTAATTATTGTCTTTGATGAGCCAACCCAAACCCACTACCAGTAACAACGCCGCTATTCCAATGAGTTTCAACAGATATTGTTTGCGTACAGCCCACCAGGTGATGCCACCAACAATGACACACAGCCAGGCGCCTCTTGAATAGGCAAAGAACAGCGCAACCAAAAAAAGGATGATGAGCCATTGGATCGGCTTTTTTTGTGCTTCACTTGCATGCATTTTCCAGGCATACAAGATGGGCAACAGACATACAATCATGGCCGAGTAGTTCACATGGTTGCGAAAGAATGGCTGTAACACATTGCTTACCTGATCAAACGAAAAACCATTGCCGGCCTGACGGATCAAACTGTACACAATGGGAATCACAAGGGCGTATATCAGCAAACGGGAGAGTCGGGCTGTATCTTCTTTTTGTCGGACAAAAACCAATGTACCCAATACAAACGGCACGATATACCAAACCTTGGCCAGTACATATTTGAGCGACAGCAACGGATTCTGTGAAAAGAAAAGAGTGATCAGCATCCATAACAACTGTACAATCACCAGCAGAAACAAGCTGCTTTTCAAGGCTTGTTTCGGAAACAGCGCAGGTTTCAATAAAAAAAAGGCGAACAGGGAACCCGTAAGCAGCAACATCAGACCCTCATCGGGGAAATCGGTCGATAGGGAACCCGAAACCGATAATTCTGTGGAAAGCGGCAAGGAAAACAAGAGCAGCCAAAACACATCTTTGAGCTCCAGTTTCAGAAAAAACAGAACAGCCAGCAAGGCGAACGGCAAAACGATGAGCATGGGAAGCTCCAACGCAATACCCGCCACAATCAAAACAATGGCAACCGCTGCGGGCCACCAGGTTTTCCAATCCTGTATGGATGCCGCTTTCGTGATCATGCCTCGTTGCGGTAGCGTTGTTTCCACTCCAGCAGGAGCAGGAATAAAATGGAAAACACAAAAGACACCACGGCAGCCGTGAGCATCCCGTTTAAGATCAGCGGCTTCTCTTTACGAAACGCGGGAACAGCTTCTTCAATCACGAATAAGGCCATGACGTTGTTGAGACTGGTCTGGAACTGCTGGATCAGACTTTCTTTTTGTGTCAGTCCGTTGATGATAGCCGATTTCCGTGCAATTAAAAACGCATCGTTGCTTCCGGCCATTTGGAGTTCCAGTTGCGCCAGCGAATCTTTTTGAGTTTGATAGTCCTGTTGCAGTTTGAATAAAATTTCCTGTTTCATGCCATTGGACTGCGCAACGGCCTTTTGGTTGATTCGTTTTACAAATGCGTTGGCGATACGGGTGGCCAGCATTTTATCCTCATCCCATACATTGATCTTTACATTACCATACTCATCTTTATGAATACGCACATTCTCCTTAAACTCGATATCCGTTAAATATGCACCTCGGACACCCGTGTCTATTATTTTATAATGCTGCTGCAACTGAAAACTATCGGCCAGGAAACGAAACATATCTTCCGATTTGGCCAGTGCCATCAGGCGGTCGTTATCGTATTCGCTTCCGTAATAGAAATACTGCTCCCAGAATTCGGTACGGTAAATATTGGCACGATCGCCCAAGTTAGGATTGGCGGCCGTAAAAATGGCCGAGCTGCGGAAGATGGGTTTTTGCAAAAACAGAATACCGCCGGTTACCAGTGTGGCAAGGAGAACCAGAATCAGCGATTGCTTCCAGCGTTTGCGAATGATTTCCAATACAAGTTCAAGATTCATAAATGATAAATGAAAGGGCTAAAAATACATTAATTTTCCCGTCGCCAATTTAAAACCCAGTTTGCCGAAAAAAGTTGCAATAAAAACACGAAAACGATCCAAATCATGGTTACCATGACGAGTTGCGTGTACAATGAGAGGTCGGTCGTTTTCAACAAAAGAGCTGCGGTTGCAGTTACAATGAGCAAGGCGCCTACACGCAGTAACGAAGCCAGTGTAAGCAAGGTCTTCCATTGCGTATAACATACGATCATCAACGCAGACGCCATGACCGATTGTGTGCCCACAGCAATGAGTGCCGAAGCCCATGCCTGCTGCTGCGGGATAAAAATAAAATTGAGCGTAAGATTGAGCAAGATGCACACCACCAGGATGCGGATAAACACACCCATTTTTTTATGCGCCGTAACGAGCGTTCCAAACAAATCAATCAGAAAGGAAGGGATGAGTACCAATATCCCCCATTGCATGACTTGGGCCGTTGTATCGTTGGGACTTTCATATACCAAAGTCTGCAGTTCACGACTGTACACAAAAAACACGACCACCAACAACAAGGCCGCAGCCATCATCATACGAAACATTTTGTTCAGCGAATCCCGGATCACATCGGGTTGGAGTAAATGTTTGCTCCAGAACGACAATAAAAAACCGGCAACGAGATACGACAACACATTTGCGGCATCCACAAAACGATACAACGAAGCATAGATACCCGCTTCCTGTGCAGAAGATCCGTGCAGCAAGGCAAGGAGAACGCTATCGGTCCTGCTGTGAACAAACATCAGCAATACCAGTACAGCAAAAGGAAGACTTTGACGAAGAACTCCGGCTAGCGGAACCGCATTTTCATTTGGATCGGTATCTGCAGCGGAACGAAACACCAAGAGCAAGGCAGGAATCAGCGCCAGCAAAACCGCGATCAACTGGGCCGCAATAAACTCTTCAACCGTTCGCGTACAATCCGGACAAAACACATACAAGAGTGCAATACCCGGAATGATGAGCAATAACTTATCCAATACACTGAACCAGGAACTCGCAGTAAAACGATGTTGCGCGGATAAAATGGAACGCGCAAACGAAAGCCAGCTTAATGAAACCTGCAAAGCAATGAGCGCCGGTATCCACCATCCATTGGCAAATCCCAGTACATAGGCCAGGAGCATTGTGAGAACGATGTAAACCAGACTCAACAGCAACTTCAAGGCCACCACGTTACGCAACCACTTGCGCGCAAGAATGGAATGCGTGGCGATCTGTCGTTGCACGTAAACCGTAAGGCCCATATCGGCTACAATATTGAGAATGACCGTAAAGCTCAGATAGGAAAAGTAACGGCCATAGGCTTCATAGCCCAGCAATACCTGCATTTTGCGATCTACTCCAAAGATCCAGAGTGGTTTCACCAGGATGTTGAGCAAGACCAACAAAAAAACCGAGCGAAAAAACTGACGGGCCAAAATGAAATCAGAATTTATGAAAGTGCGGCAGCGGGGGCTACCTGTACTTTGCGGTTAAAACTTTCTTCGAGCGAAATAAAGGTTTCGGTACGTTCGATGCCTTTGATCTTTTGCAGTGCATCGTGAAGTACAAAACGGAGCTGGTTGATGTCTTTACAAACCACTTCAATGAACATGCTGTAATTACCGGTCGTATAATTTAAGCGGACGATTTCGGGAATCTTGTGCAGCTCTTTGGCTACGACGTCGTACATCGAGCTTTTTTCGAGGTAGATGCCCACAAAAGCGGTGATATCGTAACCCAGTGCCTTGAGATCGACATTGAGTCGGGTGCCGTTAACGATACCCAGCTCCTGCATTTTTTTAATGCGCACGTGAATGGTTCCTCCCGAAACAAAGAGTTTTTTCCCCAGATCGGCATAGGAAACCTCGGCATTTTCCATCATTTCGGACAAAATCCGGTAATCGAGTTTGTCAAGATTCAATTTGGACGCCATTTCACCGCTTTTTATTTTATGAATTTAAAAATATACTGCAAATATTTAAATAGTTTCGAATGTTTCAAAATTTTTGTTCGACAATTTGTAACAAATAAGTAAAACACTTTAATATTGCATTATAATTGTTCTTTGAGCATACATACTGTGGGGTGATGAAATTTTTGGCAGACATGCCCTCTCGTCTCGGGGGTGAGGATCACAGGATAAACGCAGCGTAGAGCCGACGTTACTTTTGGTAAGGCCGACCAGGGTTGACCACTAATCTTTGTGCTGCAGCTAACTGCCTCGTGGAGGTTCGACTCCTCCCCCTACAGCAATAAAAAGCCCATAACTGATTTATTATGAATTGGTTATGGGCTTTCTTGTTTTTGGTCAGTTTCACTAAAAGTTTCACTAAAAGAAAAGTCAAAAAAATTTCACTCCGTAAATAGGATGAGGTGTGAGGTGTTTACTTAGCATCTTTGTAATAGATGAGCAAACCTTTAAAATATATACTACACCTCGACGATCATGTGATGTTCCAGAATGGAATGCAAAGAGCCATTACTGATATAACTGATAATTACCGCATCATTCATTTCCAGCATCCCGACGAAGGCTGGACTATATAGAAACTTCCTTTGAGATTGATAATCCGGTAGATATCATTATAACCGATTACAATCATCCGGGGATGGATGGCTATGTATTTGCGGTTGCAGTTAAAACGCTGGAACTCAAATACCAGCGAGAATATAAAATTCCTGCACTAATGATTTCTCTCGTGGCTAATTATTTTCATCCCGGCCAAGAAACAATCGAAGATTTTTTAATTCGCAATAAGCAAGATGAAGCCAA
>CANGQQ010000124.1 GCA_947456025.1 Chitinophagaceae bacterium
AATTGTACGGGGTGAAAGATAAATTTTCTTTTTGAATTAAATTCAAGAGCCGGCGCCGGTATTTTAATAAAGCGAAGCAAATACAATGAATTGTTCAAAGCTGTATTGCTTTTCATACGATACAAGTCTGCATCCGGAGCCAGATAAAACTGGCGGTGTCGTACTGTTTTGGGGTTGTTGATTCCTGTGTTTTCAGAAGCATTGATCATGCCGTCTGCACCATAACCAAAAGCAAGATTCGCCCATTCCGGAAACCGGTTGTTTGGGGAAAGAAAGGAATGGATGTTTAACGAGAGCCAATAGGTTTGACCATTGTAGTCTTTTAGCAATCTTGCGGTACCGGTTTTGCCTAGTAAGGAGGGGTTGTATTGTGCGTAAGGGCTAAATCGGGATGAGATTTTTAAACTTATACGTTGCTCCTTCCACATTTTTTGCTGGGTTGCAAACAGTGCAGCGCCTCCGGCATTGGCCAGCATATCTCCAATTGAAAATCCCCATCCCTTTGAAAATCCATCCAAAACTTCAATGATACTCATGTATGCCATTGACGTTAATACACTTGTTCCAATTGCTTTGTTAGAAGGTACGCCTCCCCATCGAAGTAAATCATATTGTGTTTGAGCAATCGTATAGGCTGTTGTTGCATGTCCTGCCTTGTCAATTTGAAACCATTCGTGATTGTCGTTAAATAAGTGAAAACGGCTTTTGGGATGTTTTTTATACCATAGGTAATAAAGTCCGATAGAAGTGGCGGTAAAAAGTGCGGTCTCGGCGATCACAATTTTCCGAATTCTGTCGGGCCGGTAGTGTGAACTGGGTGGCAAAAAATATTGCTGTGCTTTCACCTCCCTTATACAACAAGAAACGATGAGAAGGAAAACAACCCCGGCTTTATGAACTTCATTTAATCGCATGGAGATGCAAAATAAGGAACCCCGTTAAAAAATGAACATTTCTAAACTTCGTGTTGAAAGAAAAGCGGGAGAATGTTACATTTGAAATCCAAAATAGAAAATGCATGGAATCTACAATCCAAGCCAATGTTGAAAAATGGCTCAACGGGAATTACGATCAATCCGTAAAGGATGCAATTAAAGAACTTCAAAAGGAGCATCCTGATGAATTAGCCGATTCATTTTATCGGAATCTTGAGTTCGGTACCGGTGGATTAAGAGGGTTAATGGGCGTTGGAACCAACCGGATGAACAAATATACGGTAGGAATAGCAACACAAGGCTACGCAAACTATCTCAATAAATGTTTTGGACAAGGTCAGGTAAAATGCGTAGTAGGGCATGATAGCCGGAATAACAGCAGGATCTTTGCTGAAATTACAGCGAATGTTTTAGCTGCGAACGGGATAGAGGTTTTCCTGTTTGAAGCATTACGTCCCACGCCCGAATTGAGTTTTGCTATTCGTTACCTGAAGTGCCAGGGAGGAGTTGTATGTACGGCATCACACAATCCTAAAGAATACAATGGGTATAAGGCCTATTGGGATGATGGCGGACAATTGGTTCCCCCACATGATAAGAATGTCATTGAAGAAGTGGAATCCATTCAATCGGTTGATGAGGTGAAATGGAGTGGTGGCGAAGCCCAGATCAAACTGATAGGTGCTCAATTGGATGAGGCATACCTCAACATGATACAAGGGTTAAGCGTATATCCTGATGTTTGTCGTTTGCAGCAAGACCTGAAAATTGTGTATACTCCGATTCATGGAACAGGAATTACACTGGTTCCTGAAGTTTTAAAACGTTTTGGATTTAACAATGTTTCAGTTGTAGAAGAGCAAATGAAACCGGACGGAAATTTTCCAACGGTTGTTTATCCGAATCCGGAAGAGTCTGAGGCAATGAGCATCGGTTTGAAAAAAGCAAAAGAACTGAATGCCGATATTTTATTGGGAACCGATCCCGACAGCGATCGTGTAGGTATCGGCGTAAAAGATCATCAAGGCAACTGGGTGCTGATGAATGGAAATCAAACGGCTGTTCTGGCATTCAATTACATGATTGAAGCAAGAAAGGCAAAAGGGATGAGTCGTTCCAATGACAATGTGATGAAAACCATTGTAACTACCGATATGATTGATGCCATTGCGCATGCAAATCAAATTAAATGTTACAATGTGCTGACCGGCTTTAAGTGGATTGCCGAAAAAATTAAAGAAACAGAATCCACTGAAAACTATATCATTGGCGGAGAAGAAAGCTACGGATTGCTGATAGGGGATCAATTACGTGACAAAGACGCTATCAGTGCAGTGGCATTACTTTGTGAAATGGCGGCTTATGAAAAAAATCAGGGAAAGAGTTTGTATGAAAAACTGATTGATCTCTATGTCCAATACGGTTTTTATAAAGAGCATTTAATTTCCATAACAAAGAAAGGAATGAACGGGCAAAAAGAAATTGCAGACATGATGGAGGGTTACAGGATGCATACCCCGACGGCCATCAATGGATCTCCGGTAGTGCAATTGCTCGATTACCAACAGCAAAAGGGGAAAAATTTAGAAACCGGTGAAGCGTGGAGCATCCTTTTGCCTAAATCCAATGTGTTGCAATTCATTTTGGCCGATGGTAGCAAAATATCAGCCAGGCCCAGTGGAACAGAGCCTAAAATCAAGTTTTATTTTAGTGTGCATGCACCTCTTCAAACACGTTCGGATTTTGATGCCGTTCATCATCAACTGAATCAGCGAATTGAAGGGATTCTGGAAGATTTGCAATTGGTGTAGTCGTTTTCGTTGAAATGGAATATTATTTAAGATGCATACAATAAAGTGTTGTTTTATACTTGTCGCTTTTCTCGTTGCTTCCTGTTCCGCTCAAGCCCCCGGTGAGGATGAAGTAAAGGTGAAAGTTTATGAATATTACAATCAATTGGCTTCCGGCGCCGATCATATTCAATTTCAAATTGGAAAAATAAGCATTCAATCTATAGAGCCTGATACAGAGCGAAAGAATGTGTATCGGACTACTTTTGTTGCAAACGGATGGGTTGTTTCCGATGCATTGCCCGGTGATCAAAATAAAGCTGCTTTTACAGACACTTTAACGATGTTGCTGCAGTGGAATGGCTCTAAGTGGATTTCTTTGCCTAAAAATTGAAAGGTATTTTGTAAGTGATGTTTTAAACTGAGAGGAAATCATGCGTCGATTTGAAGATTCATACAGACATAAAGGGTTGCGAAAAAAATTGGTCGATCTGCTACGGACCAAAGGCATCACAGATGAAAGCGTATTAAGGGCCATCAATCAGGTGCCGCGCCATTTTTTTCTGGATACAGCTTTTGATGAAATTGCTTATGAAGACCGTTCGTTTCCAATTGAATCGGGACAAACCATTTCACATCCTTACACGGTAGCGTATCAAACACAATTACTGGATTTGAAGCCATATGAAAAAGTGTTGGAAATTGGTACCGGGAGCGCTTACCAGGCTTGTGTTTTAGCCGAAATGCAAGTTCAGGTGTTTACCATTGAACGTCAGAAGAAATTGTTTGATTCCAATAAAACACAATTTCCGTTTCTAAAGTCCTATACCAATATTAAATTTTTTTACGGTGATGGTTTTGAAGGACTGCCCACATTTGCACCGTTTGATAAGGTCATTATAACCGCTGCGGCACCCTTTATTCCTCCAAAATTAATTGGTCAGTTAAAAGCAGGTGGCAAGATGGTAATTCCTGTTGATGAGGGTGAATTGCAACGTATGAAACGTCTTACGAAACTAGACGACGGATCGTTTTCAGAAGAATTGTTCGATCAATTTTCATTTGTGCCCATGTTGCTGGGAAAGCAAAACAGTTGATTGCCTTTACAAAGGGCTTTATTGCATTTGCATGCCGTTACTCATCATTTCCATTTCACCTTTGGTGTTCTTTCTTTTAAACAGACTGACGTCCATTTTACCGAATCGATAATTGACGTTGAGTCGCACGAATGCAGGGTCTCTACGTCTCCAACTGAATTGATCAAAGTAGGGAGATACAGCATAGATGTTATTACGACGACTGCTCAAGACATCACTCCAGTTTAAAGAAACAATCAAGGCATTGGTTTTTAACTTGATCTCTTTACGGAGACCCAGATCTACGTAGTAGTTAAAGTCAATATAACCCTGCGTGGTGCTCAATTGGCTGCCGCCGAAACCGCCACCGCCTGTAAATCCGCCCATGCGGCCACCTCCCTGTCCGCCACTCCCTGTGGAAACCGGAAGAATCATTTTCGAAAAGTAATCGCCACTCAATTGTGCAGTCCAGCCTTTACCGAGACGGAATGTGTTATTCAGTTTTATGAAATAACTGGTGCGTTCATTTTCCAATCCGGGCACTTCATTGCTTCCGTTTATTTTGGAATAATAGATGTTGAGGTTGTAATTCGTTTCCCACCATTTATTCAATGTGTTTTTGAAAACCAGTTCCAGTCCGGCTGCATAACTGCTGGAGGTATTGATCCATGAAGTAACCAGTAATGGATCCGGTTTGTCACCTATCAGTTTGAAACTTTGATAACGGGCGATCAGGTTGTTGGTGTTTTTGCCAAATAAGTTTATCAGCAAACTGTTGTTTTTCTTGCCGTATGTTTTTTGATAGCTGATTTCTAAGGAATGCGTAAACTCGGGCAGCAAATTCGGATTGCCTGTGGTAAAATTGAATACATCTGAAAAGTCAGTATTCGGCATTAATTGAAAAAAACCGGGTCTGTTGATACGTCTGCTGTAATTGATTTGCAGGTCTTGTTTGTTCTTCAGGTTTTTGGTAACAAATACACTTGGAAACAAAGCGAGCGGGAATTGATTGCTGTAGGTTTGCGATCTGATAATTTGCTTACCGTTGTACGACGAACTTTCAGCTCTCAGCCCCAACTGATAATTGAAATTGTATTTCTTTATTTTTTCCGAATAAGTTACATATGCGGCATAGATCCTGTCGGTATATTCGAATTTATTGCTGAAGCCGGGGATTAAAATTGAGTTCAGATAATTCTCTTGGAAACTGTTAAACCATCTTGTTTGACTTCTGATTCCGGCTTCCCATTTGTTGTTCTCCGTAACGGGGTGTATGTAATCGGCTTGAGCAACCAATAACCTGGTTCCGCCGCCTGCATCTATAAATTGGTTCGTGTTGTTTAGTACGGAATTGAGCGCATCGAACAACGTATAGTTGATGTCCTGATCGTTTTGGCTTTTTGCCTGATTGTAATTAATGTCGGCTGTCAGTTCTTTTCCGGGTTTTGCAAAATTATGTTTGTAGCTCACCATTCCGCCGATATTGCGGAACAAATTCTCGCTTTTGGTATTACGGTTCTCAGAGGTGTTTTTAGAAAACGGGCTGATGGTGTCATAGCGTAAACTGTTTTCATCCAGATTGTTGAAGTTGCCCTTTGCGATGGAGCCCGATACGGTGAAGGTATTTCGGTTGTCTACAAACCAATCAACTCCGGTTCGTATAAAATGAAAGGTGCCCTGATTGGTATTTCTGTTGCGCGTGAACAGGGTGTTCTCATTCGACTCAAACTGATTACGACGATCCGTTTCGCCAAACGCAATGCTTTTGCGTTGATTGATGTTGGCATTCGCAAAGAAATTGATTTTGCCCTGACGAATATTGATGTCGCCACCTCCACCAACGCGGGCACGCATATCAAGATTCGCTCTTAAGTTGCCACTAAATCCGGCCCGGCGATTTTTTTTCAGTACGATGTTAATAATCGCCGACTGGCCCCCGCTGGCATCAAATTTTGCAGATGGATTGGTGATGAGCTCAATGCTTTGAACGGCGTCGGCAGGAATTTGTTCCAGTGTAAGGATTGAAGGTCTGCCATCTACAAAGATTTGCGGCGCATTGTTTCGTAGTGTAACGTTCCCGTCAACATCTACACTAACAGTGGGTACGTTGCGCATCACATCTACTGCTGTACCTCCTTGTGAAACAATGTTCTTATCTACATTGAAAACTTTCCGGTCCACTCCAAGTTGCAAGGTTGGTCTTTCTCCGGTTACAACCACTTCTCCTAATTCTTTGGAAGCATTTTCCAGTTTGATGTTTCCAAGATCTTTATCGATGTTGTTGAGCATTTGGCTCATGTCACCTCCATTCATTGAAAGCGTGAATGCAACTTTTTTTTCAATGGGTTTGTAACCGATAGCTGAGATTTTTAATTTATAGGTTTGCATAAGCGGCAATCCTTCCAGACTGAAATCGCCATTTGCTTTAGTCAGTTGTCCGTTTACAACGATATCTTTTTTCGTTTTGGAAATACTGTCGTATTTGTTTTGAATCAATTGTACAGAAGCGGCTTCGATGGGTTTACCTGTCGCCGCATCAATAATTTTTCCATAAAAGTGCCCGATGTTCATTTGTTGCATATTGCCTTTTCCCATCCCGGGAGGGAACTGGGCGTACGCAGAACTACAGAGCAAAAGCAGACAAAGCACAAGGGTTTGTGATTTCATAAATTTCTGAATGTGCGGTAAAGTTCGGAACAATTAAGTGTTCCCGACCATCAACAGGGATGAATGGCTTTTAAAGCCGTTTCATCGGAAAAAACGGCATAAGATGGGTCTGTTTACTGTGAAAGTAAGGTGATGCCGATTTGCAGCAAACCGATCAAGAAGCCCAGTACGCCACCAATGATTTCAACAAAGCGAAACTCTTTGGACATTACGGCATAGAGGATGGATTCCAGTTTATCCGATGAAAAATTCTTTACTTTCTCCGTTACGATTTTTTCCAAATCGAGCTCTTCTTTTAGTTTTCCCAG
>CANGQQ010000125.1 GCA_947456025.1 Chitinophagaceae bacterium
ATACGGAGCCGAGATTGCCGAAGTAGCGAGTATGGCGATGGAATTGTTCAGCATGGAATACTGGACCGTCTTTTTCAAAGACAAGGAAGAATTACGCCGGGCCAAATTCAAACAACTGGAACGTGTGCTGACCATTCTTCCCTGGATTGCCCGTATCGACGCATTTCAACACTGGCTCTATGAGCATCCCAACCATACTTCCGAAGAACGGGGCGCCTATTGGTTGCAACTTGCAAATGAATACAGCACAGGTTTGATTGATTACAGCGGACTCGAACAGTTTCGTCCCTATGAATGGCAGCGTCAGTTGCATTTGTTTGAAGTGCCGTTTTACTATATTGAATACGGAATTGCACAACTCGGCGCAATTGGCTTGTGGATGCAGTTTAAAAAGAACCCGCAACAGGCACTGGAAAATTATATGCAGGCATTAAAATTGGGCGGAACCAAAACTCTGCCCGAGCTTTATGCAGCAGCCGGATTAAAATTTGACTTTTCACCCGATCACATTAAAGTGCTGATGGAATTTGTTCGGGATGAGATGGATCGGTTATAACAACTATTCAAGCGCTTTCTATAGATTCAGATCCACAACCGGATCTTATTTACAGATATTGCAGCTTCCTGTAACAACCATGTTGGATTGGTGCGGCTCAAATCCTTTTGGAAGTTTGACTTCCGGAACCAGCACATCATCCAGACAAATCGTTTTCCCGCAATGATCACAAATGAAATGCACGTGATTGTCGTGGTGATGCCCTTCTTCGCACCGGTCTTTACAAAGCGCGTATTTAACCGAATTGTCGGCCGTGGGTATCGTGTGTATGATTCCTTTTTCCTCAAATGTCTGCAGCGTACGGTAAATGGTTACGCGGTCAATCTCCTCACCGGTCTGCTTTTCGATATCTGAGTGCGCTAATGCGCCCTTGGCATTGTAGAACAATTCAAGGATGTGCAACCGACTGTCTGTAACACTCAGATTGTTTTTTTTGAGGATGGAACGAATGGAATCGGACATGGAATGTATTCTGAGCATAAAGTTAATCAGAACCAACTAATTCTGCCGCATCAGGTACTGAACCCGTGAGCGTTCATCTATCAATTCGGAGAAGTTTGAAAGATGCCGTTTACAAAACGCGGACCGTTATAGGTTTCTTTCAGCAGCAATCTGATGTCTTGATACAATTTGTCCAGTTCTTTTTTTTCCAGTCCGTCATAAATACCCCGAACGCCTCCTTTTTTATCTACCAGGGCGAAAAACTGCGTGTGGATGAACTGTTCTTCGATTTTTTGAACACTGTTGTTGGGATCGTCCAGCAAATAGCTGCGTCGTGCCGCTTCGTACAAGTCTTTTTTGGAACCGGTCAGGAACAACCATTTTTTAGGATCGGCTTGTAACGAGTCGGCATAACGTTTCATTCTGGGCACGGAATCGGTTTCGGGATTGACGGTATGACTTAAAATGACAAAATCCGATTCATCTTTAAAAGTCTCCGCAATACCCACCATATTGTGGTTCATTTTAGGGCAGATTCCCTTGCAGGTGGTGAAGAAAAATTCAGCCACATACACCTTGCCGGCTACTTGTTCATGGGTAATGGTATCGCCATTTTGGCTGATGAAAGCAAAGGGTTTCACGTCGTTGAGCGTGGGGAGTTTTTTTCTCCAAAGATCCGTTCCCCAAAAAAGGGCGAGATAGAAAAATCCAAGCAGGAACACAAAGAATATCAGATAAAACCAAAGTTTTTTCGACATATAACAGATTGACTGCAAAGGTACGAACCCCTTTGGTGCGAACCATCTTTCAATAGAATCTTTTGCAACACTATTGCAAATGAAGTATCTTTGCCGCCTGCTATGAATTTTCGAATCAATTGGGAAGGGTTGGGTATTGCGGCATCGGTTGCCTGCGCCATCCATTGTGCCCTGATGCCTCTGTTCATCAGCAGCCTGCCGCTTTTTGGGGTGAACCTGGTTCACAACCCCCTTCTTGAACTGTTGTTGCTGGGACTTGCCTTTGGTATTGGGATCTCTACCTTGTGGCATGGCTACAAGAAACACCATCACCGGATCATTACCTTGTTGATTTTTTCAATTGGCATTGCTTTGTTTGTGGCGCATCAGTTCGTGCAGATTCCCCACGCAACACTGATTTTGATTGTTCCCGGAATTGCAGCGATCCTCACCGCCCATTTTCTGAATCATCGGTATTGCAGAGAAGCAAAACATTGCCATACAAGCGATTGCAATCATTAATGTAAACTTCATTCTATGCCTGAACGTTCCATTCAAATGCTGCGGAAAATTGGTCTTGCAGAAGGGATCTCTTTTCTCTTGTTGCTATTTGTTGCCATGCCATTGAAATATTTCATGGGTTTGCCGGAGGCGGTAAAATTTGCAGGTTGGGCTCATGGTGTTTTGTTCGTGGCTTACAGTGCTGCGGTTTTATATGTTCGTGAAACCTGCAACTGGAGTCTTTTAAAATCCATAATGGCACTCGGGGCGGGGCTATTGCCTTTTGGTACATTCCTGCTGGACAGAGAATTAAAAAAGCAAATGGTGCCTGTAACTGAAAAAGCCTGACTGCGTTTATTCTAAATAATACGTGGTTCTTTTCAGCACTTTGTTTCCATCGGAAGGAGCGTAACGGTTCATTACGATAATGGAGGGGGCGCTGTTCAAATTCACTTCAAATAAGACGACCTGTCTGTTCGCAAGAAGATCTACGGCCCGGTAATAATAAACACCATCGTTATTCAGTTGAATAGAGTATGCGCTGATTGATTTTAAGATGCTACAATTCATTGATCTGTTGGAGATACAAATCGGCTTGTTTTAAGATGGCCGCTTGGTCATCCGGTTGCATTTTGTTCCATACCTGATACATCATACCGATACGCGGATTCTTTGCCAGACGTTGTTCATGCCGTGCGTAAAAATTCCAGTACAAACTGTTAAAGGGACAAGCGTTCGCGCCGGTTTTTTTGGATTTGTCATAGGAGCAGGTGCCACAGTAGGAACTCATTTTGTGAATGTAGGCGGCCGAACTTACATATGGCTTTGTGCCAACAATGCCTCCGTCGGCAAACTGACTCATTCCTCTTGTGTTTGTAATTTCTACCCATTCAAAAGCATCGATGTAAATGCCCAGATACCAGGCATCAACTTCGTCCGGATCGATACCGGCCAATAGTGCAAAATTTCCGGTGATCATTAAACGTTGTATGTGATGCGCATAGGCAAATTCCAGTGACTGCTGAATGGCTTGTTTCAGACAATTCATGTTTGTTTGTCCGGTCCAAAACCATGTTGGCAAGGAAGCTTTGTGTTCGAAATAATTGAGGGATGCATATTCGGGCATTTTAAGCCAGTAGATCCCTCTCATATACTCGCGCCAGCCAATGATCTGTCGAACAAAACCTTCCAATTGATGAAAGGCAATTTCTGTTTTTCGGTTTGAATGTGCTTCAATCGCTTTGTCAACCACTTCTTTGGGGGAAAGCAATTTGATGTTCAGCGAAAAGGAAAGCCGCGAATGGTATAACGACCATTCATCTAAGGCCATTGCATCCTGATAGGTTCCAAATTGGGGTAAGCAATGTTCAATAAAAAATTCAAGCAAGGCCAAAGACTGTATTCGATTGATGGGCCACAGGAACTTTTTACTGTCAACGGTTCCGATGGTTTTGATATGGGCTTTTTTAATTTCTGTTTCGATACCACTCGCGTCATTTTCAAAAACAAGGGGTGTAATCGGTTTGTGGTTTTTGGGTAATTTTTGTCTGTTCTCTTCGTCAAAATTCCATTTGTCGTGCAGGGGTTTGTTGCCGTATGCCATCAGCACCTGATGTTTTTTTCGCATATAACGGTAAAAGGTTTCCATTACGTAGCTTTTTTTCCCGGCAAATAGATCTTTTAATTCAGAACGGGTGCTGTAAAAATGTTCGGTATCATATACTTTCGTTTCAAGGGTTAATGAACCTGCAAATGCTTTAAGACATTGGTCCACCCTGTATTCATCGGGCAATTGGTATTCAAAACGGGTGAAATGGTGTTTTGCAATCAACGCCTCACAGTTTCTATCGAAGCTTTGCAGATTGTCGGCATCGTTCAGTCGCAGATAAAGAACACGATGCTTTAAATTTTGCAAAGTTTGGGCGAATGCTCGCATAGCGGCAAATACGCCAAGTACTTTTTGAATATGATGTTGAACATAATCAGTTTCACTTCGCACTTCCATCAGTACATAGGTAACCGTTTCATCAACGGTGTGAAACCAGTTGTGATGAATGTTGAGTTGATCTCCCAGGATCAGGCGCAAGGTCTTTTTATTGTTTGGGTGCATTTTGTTTGTTGTTACGACATCGTTCACTGCAATATTTTACTTCAGTCCAGTTTTTCTCCCATTTCTTTCTCCATGTAAACGGCTTCTTGCAGCTTGTGCAAATTTTTGATGGAAGATGTTCTTTTTTTACTCCTTTCATTGGGGATTCTTTTTCAACTCCTTTTTCCGGGCCGACTTTTTAGTTTGGGATTTGCGTGCGCCGGGATTTCGGACATGTTTGGCTAACAGGTTTTTACCTTCTTCAATTACTTCCGTGTTTTTTCGAGAGCCCCACATGATTGTACCGGCCAGCTTTGCGGTTGCTTCCACATCCACAAGGGGTGCGGGATAGTCTTTTCCGATTTCACATTGATACAGCTGTTGTTCGATGGGAGTGAGTTTGTACGGTTCATGAACAAGATGGGAAGGGATCTGTTTCAGTTCCGGTACCCATTGTTTGATGAACTGCCCTTCGTGATCGTGTTCAATGGAGTTTTTGATGGGGTTGTAAATGCGAATGGTATTGATGCCGGTTGTGCCGCTTTGCATTTGCAATTGCGGATAATGAATACCCGGTTCATAATCTAAGAATTGACGGGCTAAAAAATGCAAGTCGCGCCAATCCTGCCAGAGGTTGTAAACAAAAAACGAAACAACCAGTGCGCGCATTCTGAAATTGAGGTATCCCGTTGCCGTTACACAACGAATACAGGCATCTACAATTGGAATGCCCGTTTGTCCTGTTTCCCATGCTTTAATGTACATTTCATTGCGTGGCTTGATCAGTTTGTTATAGGCCCGATTGATGGGTTCGTATTCATAGCGGCATTCATCTTCAAATTTTTGTATGAAATGACAATGCCAGTGTAAACGGGAAATAAAATTCGACAATGCCCATTTGTTGGGAGCTGTATCGTACTGGTTTTTTGTAAACTGATACACCATACGCATGCTGAGATTGCCATAGGTGAGGTAGGGAGAAATCCGGCTGCATCCGGTACGACTCAACAAGGGTTTACTCAGGTGTTTGCTGTAATTCATATGCCGCTCTTTGATGAAACTCACCAGGTATTTCCAGGCTGTTGTTTCACCTCCTTGCTGAAAGTTTTTATTTCGTGTTGTAATGGCAGGGTCTAAAGCTCCTTTGAGTTGCTCGTAAATTGAAGGATCAAGCTGTACAAAGTTGAATGCCTGTAGATCAATCACTTTAGGCTTTGCATTCATTTGTAATTCCCATTGCTCGTTCCACCGTTTGCGGTTTTTTAATCCACGTACAACACCATTGGTTTGGTATTCGTTCCAGATGATACCCTTCTGCTTAAACAACCGCTTCATGGATTTGTCGCGTTCATAGGTCATTCCATTTCCTGTTTCTGCTGAGGAAAAAACGGTTTTTATACTATAGTGTTGCTGCAATGTTTGAAATACGTCCGCTACTTCCTGATGAAAAGAATAGATTCGGGCGCCATATCGTTTCAGGGTTTCGTTCAGATCCTGAAGCGATTCATAAACAAAACGCCAGTGTCTGCTATCGCTGTCGGCGCCGGCCATCACCGAGGGCTCAAAAAAAGCAACCGGCAACACCGGAAGTCCTGCTTCTTGTGCATGAAACAAGGGTTCCTGGTCGGTAAGGCGCAGGTCGCGCTTGAACCATACAATATTGATCGCTGGTTGTTCCATGATGGCTTTAACTCAGTTCTGTAGGCGGCAGTTCCGGCTTGGCGTAGTGCAGGCGGCTCAGTAAATGCGTTGAATGGTAACTGTCAAGACCTGAAATCGTAATGGTTCCTGCTGCTTCAATTTGAAGGCCTCCGTGCGGTAACAAGCAATGCTCCGGGACAAAGACTTCGATCACTTTGCCAATGACGAGGATGGTCCCGTTGATGTTCAATGCATGCTTCTCCACAAATTCCAGTCCGTATTTGATGCGACATTCTTTTACATAGGGCGCTTGGAGTACAGAGCTGAATTCGGTTGTTAATCCGGTGGCCTCAAATTCAGAAACGAGCTTTGGATAACGTGCAGCGGTTTGATGTGCGTTTTTATAGATCGCTTCATGCACGTGATTGATGGTAAAACACCGGGTTTCAATGATGTTTTCAAGCGTATGTCTTTGCGTGGAGTCCGGTCTGCTAACGAACCCGATTAATGCAGGATTGGAACCAATGTGCAGTACAGAACTAAAAATAGCCAGATTGGTTTGTCCGTTTGAATCGATGGAGCCGATCAGCGAAGCGCTTTTAAAACCGCTGAGTGAATTGATGAAAGCAGCTCTTGTCCGGGTTTCCATCTTAAGGATGTCGTCACTCGAAATACAACAAGGCTTCATCGTGTCTGTGTTCATGTGATATCAAACAACGGATCATCCGATTTGTTGTAAATGGTACCGGTTCAAACCGTTTCAGTGCCGGTTGATGACGTTTATGCGCGTAGACTTCTGATCAATTTCAA
>CANGQQ010000126.1 GCA_947456025.1 Chitinophagaceae bacterium
ATCGATCTGAATGTGATACCTCAGATTGATGTGTTTCTGGAAAATGGGTACACGAAAGAAGAGATGAAGATGGTAAAGGAAACCTGTAAAATCATGCAGGATGATTCCATTCGTGTTACGGCAACTACCGTTCGAATTCCTGTAATGGGCGGACACAGCGAAAGCGTGAATGTTGAATTTGAAAACGATTTTGACTTGAGCGAAGTGATTGATCTGCTGCGTAAAGCACCCGGCGTTGTTGTTGTCAATGATGATGCTGCGCAACAATACCCCATGCCTATGGATGCTCATGAAAAAGATGCTGTGTTTGTGGGCCGGTTGAGACGTGATGAAAGTCAGCCCAATACATTGAATATGTGGATTGTGAGCGACAATCTTCGTAAAGGTGCTGCTACCAACGCGGTACAAATTGCAGAGTATTTGTTGAGTAAGCAATTGTTCTAAATTTCGGATTGTATTTCAAAACGGAGCGTATGCTCTGTATGCAACAGCGCCCGTCATCTTATTTAGACGGGCGCTGTTCTTTTTCATCGTTAGTAGATGAGTGATGTATTTATTCGTTATGATTCTGTGTCTTCCAGTGCCTGGTTGATGAATGCAACAAGGGGTTGTAATTCGGTAAAGTTGGCTGTAATTATTTTCAAAAGGTCTTTTGATGAGAGCGTCTCGTTATTTAGATCGAGTGTTACGATCCAGCTTTTCAGTTTGAGGTATTCAATTGCAGGATTGTCTGCTTCATAGCCTCTGGGAGGCCGGGTCAATTTCACATCCGAACCCATGTAGAGGTCGCCGTAAACTTTCTGAAAGGATTTGTTCCGTATTATATTTTCAAATTCATTCCAGTTGTAATCGATTTCCTGGCGGATTTTTTGAACCTGTATGTTTTCAGGCATCCAAACGCCGCCTCCCATCATCAATCGGTTGTATTCCAAATGGAGATAGTATCCGGCTAACCCTGATTTTTTTCCCCCTTTTGAAAACACGGCTGCGAAATTTGTTTTGTAGGGATCTTTATTTTTACTGAAACGTACATCACGGTTGATTCGGAACATACAGTTCTTTGCCTGAAGTTCTGCAATAGCATGTTCTTTTTTTCCAAACTGATCAATGACCGATTGGGTAAACTGTAAAAAATCGGCACGGGCTGTTTCGTATTCTTTTCTGTGTTCCTCAAACCAATTCCTGTTGTTGTTCTTTCGCAAGTTGTTTAAAAAGCTGATTGTAGCAGGTTGGATCATGTTGTTGGCTTCAGTGACGGTTTAATAATGAAATCTAATCGTTGGATTGTAATTCTTGTTTCTAACGGATGATCATGGAGTTACCCTACTCCAGTTTTCACCGCTTTTGATCCGGAAGAGTGTCATTTCACTGACATTGTATTTTTTCGCAAGTTGTTTGTAAGTGATGGTACGCTTGGGGTTTTCGATGATTTTTTTAATGGTGCGTACTTGAGAAGGTGTCAGTTTTAAACCTTTTCGATAAGCTGTTTGTTCTTGTTGTTGCTTTTTATAGGCCATTTTAAGCGGACTCTTTTGTTGGTGTGCCATCATTTCTTCAAGCGTGACCCACTGCAGGTTTGAAGATTTGTTGTCGGTTTTAATGTGATTGAGATGGATCACATATTTGGTACGTGCAGATGGTTTTAAACAAAATAATTTTGCGATCTCGCGGTGAAGATAAATCGTGCTTTTTTGATTGAGCCTGTGCAAATTCAATGTTCGATACCCTGTTGTAGAGGATCCGTTCAGCAGTTTTCCGTCTTCCATTAAATCATTGTTGTAACTCGCACATCGGCCGGAATTTGAGACGGCATATTTCTTCCGCATTGCTTTCCAGCCCGGGAACTGCATTTGTCTCCATTCTTCACCTGCGAGTTTTTTGATCATCGTTTGTTTTTTATAAGTTGAGATCTAACGGAGTTGCATTGATGCTTCCGTCATGCGGAATTCTTGCAAGGGCATATTCCATCATTTGATCGATTTCAGGGATGGCATTGGAGAGGTCTTTGTAGGACTCAATGACGTAATAACGATCCTGAAAGTGATCCTTATAATAATGTTTTTCCATAATCTCCTTTATTTGGAATGCTTTACGATTCGCTTGCTCACTCAAACAGAAACTGCTTTCGCTGTTTGATGAAAGAATTCCGGCACCATAAATGCGCACAGCATCACTTTCTTTTATCAGCCCAAATTCTACGGTGAACCAGTATATTCTGCCGATTAATTCTACCGCAAGCGCATCGTTGATGTGCTTCAGCGCGATTTTTGCCAGAGCTTCCAGATAGGTAACAAAAAATGAATCGGTTAACAAAGGCATGTGGGCAAAACAGTCGTGAAACATATCCGGTTCTTCCAGATAATCGAGTTGATTCATCTTGCGAAGCCAGGTTGAAGAAGGGAATCGTTTATTCGAAAGCAAGTCAAAGAAACGAGCGTCTTCAATTAAGCCCGGTACCACCTCAATTTGCCAGCCTGTAGTCTCTGAAAGGATGTTGTTTACCCGGCGAAAATCGGGAATTGAACGATTCGTGAACTGAAGTTTTTCCAAACCGTTCAAAAAGGCGGTGGATGCCCTGTTTTGAAGTAAGGCTGTTTGCCGGTCGTATAGGACTTTCCAAACCTCCCGGTCATCGGCTGTGTATTCCTCATAGTGTTGCTGCAAGTTGTACATCGATTCCGTTCTTTTCCTATACAAGATACAAAACCTGCCGATGAGATGGTTCTAGCCTTCGGTATTATTTTGAATCAACTTTAAAAAGGATACTTCATCCAGGACTTCAATCGTGCCTATTTTCTTTGCTTTTTCCAGTTTGCTTCCCGCATCCTCGCCCACGATCAAAAAGTTAAGTTTGGAACTAACGCCGCTTAAGATCGAACCTCCGTTGTCTTCTACCAACCGCTCAGCTTCACTGCGTTTTAATGTTGGCAGCGTGCCGGTAAACAAAAAAGTCTTTCCGTTCAAATTACCTTGTGTGGAACTGTGCCGGTAGTTGTTGTTCAGTTGCAGACCGAGCTGTTCCAGTTTGTGCAGCATTTCGATGTTGTCTGCATTGTGAAAAAAATTGAAAACTGCTGTTGCTACTTTAGGACCGATGTCTTCCAGTTGTTGGAGTTCTTCCACCGTTTTTTGTTCCAAATCCAGCAAATGATTGATGTTTGCGGCAATGGTTTTTGCTGTTGTTTCCCCAACAAACCGAATGCCCAGTGCATAAAGGAGCCGATGCAAGGGCTGCGTTTTCGATGTTTCGATAGCTTGTTGTAAATTTTCTACACTTTTGGCACCATACCCTTCCAGTTTTCGGATTTGGTCGAACGGCAGATGATATATGGATGGGATGTCTTTCAGGAAACCCAATTCAAAAAACTTACGGACATGTGCATCGCCCAACCCCCTTATGTCCATTGCATCTTTGCTGTTAAAATGAATGATGCGTTCCACTACCTGTGCCTTGCAGTTGATGTTGACACAGCGCCATACAGCTTCCGCTTCATTTTTCGTGAGCGGGTCGTGACAAACCGGACAGTTTACAGGAAACTGAATCGGTTGTTCATCTCCGTTCCTTAATTCAGAAAACGATTTCACGATGTAGGGAATCACATCGCCGGCACGTTCTACCAGTACAGCATCACCAATCCGCAGATCTTTTTCACGAATGAAATCTTCGTTGTGTAACGAGATGCTTGTTACCGTTACACCCCCTATGGGTGCCGGATCAATTTTGGCAACGGGGGTTACGGCACCGGTGCGTCCCACCTGAAATTCAACGCTCCTTAAACGGGAGCTTGCCTGCCGGGCTTTAAACTTATAAGCGATCGCCCAACGGGGATGGTGCGAAGTCATTCCCAATTGTTCTTGCAACGTAAGGTCATTGACTTTGATGACCATCCCGTCAATTTCATAGGGCAATTCATCGCGCTGCAATTCATAAGCAGTGCAAAATGCGATGACATCATCTATCGTAAGAAAAACCTTTTTTTCCTGTTCCGGACTACGAAAGCCCAGTTCCCATAACATGTGCAAGGCATCGCTGTGTGTTTGAATATCGGTTAAAGTTGTATCGTTACTGTCATGAACCCAATATCCGATGTGGTATAAAAACGCTTCTAGATTTCGTTGCGCAACAATTTTCGGGTCTTTAATTCGCAGTGTTCCGGAAGCCGCATTGCGTGGATTGGCCAACGGAGGAAGGTTTTCTTCCAATAGCTTTTCATTGAACGCTTTAAAACTTTTTTTGGTCATCAGCACTTCGCCTCTGATTTCAATTTGCCGGATGCCATAGCGTTTAAAATTTGCAGATAAGGGAATGGAATGGATTTGTTTGATGTTGGTAGTGATATCTTCCCCTTCGGCTCCATCACCACGGGTGGCACCACGGGTGAGCAAATCGTTTTCGTAAATGACTGAAATGCCGGCTCCGTCAAACTTAGGCTCCACGCAATATTCGATCTGTGATTTGTTGGCGAGTTCCTTGACTTTACGATCCCATTCGATCAGGTCGTTTGCATTGTAAGAGTTTTCGAGACTCAGCATCGGCACCAGATGGCGTACTTTTTTGAAGTCATTGCCCAGTCCCGGAGCAACACGCTGTGTAGGGGAGTCGGGACTAATCAGTTCCGGGTGCAAAGCTTCCATGCGTTCCAGTTCCTTGTACAGCTGATCGTATTCAAAATCGCTGATCAATGGACTGTTACGGATGTAATATTGATGTTCATGAAAGCGAAGTGCTTCGCGAAGGGGCGTCAGTTGTAGGCTGGCAAGTGGTCCGTCTGTGAGTTGCTTCCGGAGTGCTTCGGTTTGCTCCTGCATTTTTTTTATTGCTGTGGCACTGTACATAATTCCGTTTCGTTCGTTTGAGGCCTTCAAATATCCGCAATAAAGCCTATTCTTTGGTTGTGGTATCTGTTCTGAACCAAATTCGGGTAGAGAAAGCATGATTTTTCTTAAAAAGGAAACACGCTCGCGGAGAATCCATGTTGAGATTCAGACTGAAGTCATGCTCATCAACCAACGGTGTAGTCAAAGGGGCCTACTAGCGCCGATTTGAAGATTCATTTTCCATCAATTCTTTTTTGTCGAATTTTTTCAGAAAAGAAAGGTCAAAATTTCAACAAAAAAGAAAATGAACTATCTAACACTAGTTAGTATTCCGCATTGATTTATAGTCGAATGCAGCGCTTTTGAAACTTAATGAATCATTAATAAAAAATAATTTGAATTGTCGTCAAAAATTTAATGAATTTATGCGCATCTTATGCAATCGCAAGTTAAATTTGTTGGCTCTCTACAAAAACTAATCATTCGATATGAAAAAAGTGTTACTCTCGTTCTTGTTCTTAGTTACAATTACGTTTTCAGGTCTTGCACAGTTGTTGTCATACAATATCGACTTCCCGACTGCTGCTACCAACAATTTTCAAATTACTGTTGATGCTACCAAGGGTAATCAGGGACTTTTAGGTCATACCGCAACCGATGTATATGTACATACCGGTGTTATTACCGATAAAAGTACGACGCCCTCTGACTGGAAGTATGTCAAATTCGGGGGAATAGCCAACCTGTTTACAACAGCTTGGGGTCCTTTGAATGCGACTTCGGCAGGAACTAATAAATGGAGGTTTACCATCTCAGATCCTAATGGCATTCGAGGTTTCTATGGTGTACCGGCCGATGAAAAAATTTTAAAAATCACCTTTCTGTTCAGAAGCGGTAACGGTGCAAAAAAACAAGCGAACATAGACGGCAGCGATATGTACATCCCGGTGTATGAAGCCGGTGCTTTTGCCGTGAAATTTACAAGTCCTGCGATGCAGCCGATGTTCAAGCCTATTCCGGAGCCGATCAATATAACTACATTGCCGTCTTCCATTCCTGTTACGGCGATCAGCTCCAAAAATGCAAATCTGACCATCCGTTTTGACGGTACTTCCATTGGAAATGTGCCAAGTGGAACAACGATTAGTGGCACCGCCAACGTTACAACCCGTTGTGATCATCGTATTACGTTAGAAGGGATTGATGGTGCCACAAACCTGAAAGACACTGTAAATTTCTTCTTATATCCTACAACTATACCAACCGGCGCCAGACCCGTAGGCAGACAAGATGGTGTTACATTTGAAAATGGTAATACGGAAGCCGTATTTATTTTATATGCACCCGGCAAACAGAAAGTAGCGTTGGTTGGTGATTTCAACAACTGGACACCTACCTGTGCTACATTAATGACAAAGGACAATGATTATTTCTGGGTTCGTTTAACCGGATTGACACCGGGTGTGCGTTACGCTTACCAATATGTGGTGGATGAAACAATCCGCGTTGTGGATCCATATACAGAGTTGATTCTGGATCCCTGGAACGATCAATTTATCCCTTCGTTCAATTTTCCGAATATTCCGGCTTATCCCACTGGACTTGCCTCACGTCATGTAGGTGTTATTTCTCCCGGTGAGGCGCAGTACAACTGGACTACGCCTGTTGCTTACGGAAGGCCCGATAAAAAAGATTTGATGGTTTATGAGCTTTTGGTACGTGATTTTTTAGCGACTCAAAGTTTCAAAACACTAAAAGATACATTAGGTTATATCAAGCGTCTTGGTTTCAATGCCATTGAATTGATGCCTGTGAATGAGTTTGATGGTAACAACAGTTGGGGGTACAATCCGGCACATTTCTTTGCTGTAGACAAAATGTATGGTACAAAAAATGATTTGAAGGCCTTTATTGATAAAGC
>CANGQQ010000127.1 GCA_947456025.1 Chitinophagaceae bacterium
ACATGGGTATTCACCACTATGGGCTGGTTGAGAATTTTTTTATTGCAACGAAACCCGACTATTGCATTAATTGTGCTGCATATACCGCTGTAGATAAGGCCGAATCTGAAAAAGAGGCCGCCTATTTAATGAATGGGGAAGCCGTGGGGCATTTGGCTCTTATTTGTGCCCGTTATGGAACCAAATTGATCCATGTTTCAACGGATTATGTGTTTGACGGAACCTCTGAGATTCCTTACAGGGAAGATGCGCCGGTTAGTCCTGTCAATGTCTATGGCGCGTCCAAATTATTGGGCGAGGAGTTGTGCCAAAAAAGTGATCCTTCTGCAATCATCATTCGAACGTCATGGGTCTACTCATCCTTTGGTCATAATTTCGTTAAAACGATGAAGCGATTGATGCAGGAACGGAATGAAATCAATGTTGTGTCGGATCAAATTGGAACACCAACTTACGCATCAGACTTGGCAAAAGCGATTTTGGATATCATTGCTTCATCCCAATGGATTCCCGGTATTTATCATTACAGCAATGAAGGTAAAATCAGTTGGTTTGATTTTGCAATAGCCGTTAAGGAGTTTCTGGGAAGCCATTGTGTGGTACATCCCATTCCAACAAGTGCCTTTCCCACACCCGCCAAGAGGCCTTCTTTTTCATTGTTGGATAAGTCAAAAATCAAGCAAACATATCATATTCAAATACCGGACTGGAAGGAAAGTTTATCACGCTGTATGGCGTTGATTAAGGATAAGGAATAAAAAAAACCGCTTTTAAAGCGGTTTTTTTGTTGCCCGACCTGGATTCGAACCAAGACAAACAGAACCAAAATCTGTCGTACTACCATTATACTATCGGGCAATACCCTTACTTGAAAGGATTGCAAAAATAGGGGGGATGGTAAAAACATCCAAAAAATTCTCAAAGATGATCCCGATTTCTATGCAACCTGCACCAGATAGTAATTCTTTTTGCCTTTTTGAATCAAAATGTATTTGTCGTGAAGTAAAAAGTCGTTAGTGATGAGTTGTTGTATGGAATCAATTCGCTTGCGGTTGATGCTGATGCCTCCTCCCTGAATGGTTTTTCGTGCTTCACCCTTACTCGGAAATACGGTAAGTTGCGCCAGGAAACTCACGATGTCAATTCCTTTTTCAAGATCAGTCGCACTAAATTCAAACTTGACAATGCCTTCCATGTTTTCAAGGTCGTCAGTTGATAATTCCTCAGCAGATACAGCCGCATTCGAAAAGAGTTTAGCGGTCGTTTCAACGGCTTGCTGTAAGCCTGACGGGCCATGAACTAAAGTTGTTACTTCTTCTGCCAAACGTTTCTGCAGAGCTCTGTTTCCGGGATTGTGTTTTTGTTGTTCAATGATGGCCTCAATTTCATCCTTTCTAAGGAAAGTGAATAATTTGATCCATTTTTCCGCGTCCTCGTCACTTGCATTCAGCCAAAACTGATAAAAGAGGTAAGGACTTGTTTTTGAAGCATCAAGCCAGACATTGCCTTTTTCTGTTTTTCCGAACTTGCCGCCGTCTGCCTTAGTAATTAAAGGACAAGTAAATGCAAACGCTTCACCACCTGCTTTTTTTCGGATCAATTCTGTTCCTGTAATAATGTTGCCCCATTGATCACTTCCACCCATTTGCAGCTTACAGTTATGATGTTGGTGGAGCCAGTAAAAGTCGAATCCTTGCACCAATTGGTACGAGAATTCGGTAAAACTCATTCCGTTTTCTCCCTCAATTCGTTTTCGCACACTGTCTTTTGCCATCATATAGTTCACGGTGATGTGCTTGCCAACATCCCGGATAAAGGACAGAAAAGAAATATTCTTGAACCAGTCGTAGTTGTTGACCATCACCGCACTATTGGGTAGGGAAGGGTTAAAGTCTAAAAACTGTACAAGTTGTTTGTGGATGCAATCCTGGTTGTGTTGTAAAGTTGTTTCGTCCAGTAAATTTCGTTCCTCACTTTTACCACTGGGGTCACCTACCATTCCGGTAGCCCCGCCTACCAATGCATAGGGTTTGTGTCCTGCTTTTTGCAAATGCATTAAAAGAAGAATGGGGACCAAACTGCCAATGTGCAACGAATCGGCAGTTGGGTCAAACCCAACATATCCCGAAACCATTTCTTTGTTCAGTAATTCCTTTGTTCCCGGTATGATATCCTGGATCATTCCTCTCCAGGTTAGTTCTTCTATAAGGTCCATACTCCCAATTTTGGGCAAAAGTAGCATACCTGAAATCATTTTTTTTATAAAAAATGCGAAAATCGTTGAAAATCAATCACTGAATCAGTCCGCAGACTTAAACGTCACTTGCAATTCGGTTGAAGTTTTCTTAAATTTGTAAAGGTTTAAGGCAGCCCTTAAATGCTTTAACGAATCTGAATACAAATTGATCAACTGAAAATCCACAGAATGTTTATCCGACATTTACTACTATCGTTTGCCCTTTTGATAACTGTTTCATCCTATTCTCAAGTACGTATTTATTCCAATGAATTCTTAAATATCGGAGCCGGAGCCAGAGGGTTGTCAATGGGAGGGGCTCAGGTTGCCTCTGTCAATGATGCAACCGCCGGCTATTGGAATCCTGCAGGATTGTCTGAGGTTCGTGAGCTGCCTTCGCTGTCGCTGATGCATGCAGAGTATTTTGCGGGTATCGGCAAATACGACTTCGGTAGTCTGGCAATTCCGGTTGCTAATAACAAGCGCACAATCGGTTTGTCTTTGTTGCGCTTTGCGGTAGACGATATTCCCAATACCTTGTATTTGATTGAGCCGGACGGTAGCGTGAATTATGCAAACATTCGCAGTTTCAACAGTGCCGACTGGGCCTTTCTTTTATCTGTAGGTCAGGTATTGCGTGAGGTGAATGGCAAGAAAATGAGTCTGGGCGTGAATGCCAAAGTGATTCGCCGGAATGTAGGTTCTTTTGCGAATGCCTGGGGTTTTGGTTTGGATATCGGTTTTCAAATGCGGGCCCGAAATTGGTCGTTCGGCGTGGTAGGAAGAGATATCACGACCACCTTTAATTCCTGGAATTTTAATTTTACCGAAAGAGAAAAAGAAGTACTTTTTCTAACCAACAATGAAATTCCCGTAAAATCAACTGAACTCACAGCCCCTCGCCTGGTGATTGGAGGTGCATATGATTTTCGTTTGGGTAAAGGTATAAAGCTGAAAGCTGAAGCAAATATTGACTTGACTTTTGATGGCCGGAGAAATACGGTATTGAGTTCCAATCTGATTAATGGCGATCCAAGAATTGGTGCTGAACTCAACATTAAGGATATCTTTTTTGTTAGAACCGGAATCTATAATTTCCAAAAAACATTTGCCGACGGGGATACCTTGAACCGGAAAAAAGTATGGATTTATCAACCTGCAGCAGGTGCCGGATTTAAACTGGGAAAAAACTTTTTTATCGATTATGCATTTACCAATTTGGCAAATCAATCCAACCCTCTTTACACTCATATAATTTCAATGCGTTTAGACCTTGTAAAAACCAAACGCTCACAGAAAACTAAATGATACTCATGAAACGTACATCTTTTTTATCGATACTCTTATTGATGGTAAGCTTCACTGTAACGGCTCAAACCTATATGAATGAGTGGATTGATTACAGTAAGCGTTATTATAAATTCACTATTGGAAGTAAGGGGCTTTACAGAATAACGTATGAGCAACTTCAGTCACTCGGGTTGAACGGCACCGATGCCTCGCATTTTCAAATTTGGCGAAATGGTGAAGAGGTCCCTGTGTATACAACGGCTTCTTCCGGCCTCTTAAATACGGGCGACTTCATTGAGTTTTGGGGAACAGGTAATGACGGTAAATGGGAAAACCGCTTGTACCTGAAACCCGAATTTCAAATCAACAATGAAGTGAGTTTGTTTACCGATACAGCAAGTTATTTTTTAACGGTCAATCCTTCGGGACGGGCAAAATCGCTTGTTTCTACAACAAATAATTTGCCTTCATTGTTACCCGTAGAGCCTTATTTCATGCATCGGGCACTGATCGCCAATCGTTCACGAATTAATCCGGGCTTTGCCGGTGTCGTGGGGCAATTCGTTTATTCTTCTTCTTTTGATGAGGGCGAAGGGTTCTCCAGTAACGAAATCAGGCCAGGTACAAATTATACAAACGCAACAATTACCAATATTAATCTTGCTCCCGGTGGTCCGGATGCTCAATTCCGGTTCACGGCCTCGGGAACAGCTTTGAATACACGAAGCGTTAGGGTTTTTCTGAATGGCACCCTGATAACGGAACGTGATATGAACTATTTTACCTCTATCAACGACGATAATTACGTTACTGTGCCCTTGAGTGTGCTTCAGGCAGATACCAAATTGAATTTTGCAGTCGCCAATGCTTCAGCTCAATCAACAGATCGTATGGTCGTTGGAGTGCTTGAATTGCAATATCCACGGTTATTTAATTTTGGCGCTCAAACGAATTTTGAATTTGAATTACCCGCTACTGCAGATGGTCAACATTTAGTGATTACAAATTTCAACAACGGAGGTGTTGCGCCTGTAATTTATGATTTAACGAACCGGTTGCGGATCGTGGCCGACATTTCTGTTGCCGGTCAGGTTCGCATTGTATTACCACCTTCTGCACAAACGCGTAAATTGGTTTTGTGCAGTGCAGCAACTGCCGCTGTCAGAACCATAACGGGCTTTACGCCCATTGATTTTGTAGATTATGGGATAAGTTCAAATCAGGGTGATTACCTCATCATATCCAATCCGTTGATTTATGTTGATCCTAATGGCGTGAATCAGGTGGAAGCATATCGTAATTACAGAAGTAGCAGCACTGGTGGGGGGTACAACGCGAAAGTTTATGATATCAATCAAATAATTGATCAATTTGGATGGGGGATAAAAAACAATTCGATATCCGTCAAAAACTTTCTCAGTTATGCGCGTCAAAATTTTCAACAGAAACCAAGATATTGTTTCATTTTAGGGAAAGGCGTTAATTACTCAGATTTCAGAACAAATGAATCCTGGAGTAATATGAACAGGTTGAATTTTGTGCCAACGCATGGGTTTCCCGCTTCCGATAATTTATTAGCTTCTGAAGGTGTCGATGTCGTTCCGTTAACACCAATTGGAAGGTTAAATGCCGTTACTGCTACAGAAGTAAAAGAGTATCTGGATAAAATCATTCAGTATGAGTCCTTGCAAAGACCTAATTCCAGTTGCGTAATTGATGATGAGTTGTGGAAGCGCAATGTCATTCATGTAGGTGGAGCCAATGATTTCCTGGGCGAACAAATCATGTATTATCTGAATCAATATAAAAATCGCGTTCAGGATACATTGTTTGGTGCTACGGTTTATACATTGCAAAAATCGTCTCTGGCTTCGGTACAAACAATTAGCAGCGAGACGGTGAACCAGGCATTTAAAAACGGGTTTTCACTTTTAACCTATTTCGGTCATAGTAATGCGAATACCCTCGAGTTCAATTTGGATAATCCCGAAAATTATCCTGCTACTGGTAAATTCCCGATATTCTTTGTAAATGGATGTAAGGCCGGCGACATGTTTACATCCGACTCATTGCGACTGAAAGGCAGCTACACATTGACTGAAAAGTATTTAGTGTCCTCTCCGGGTAAGGGCGCCATTGCTTTTGTGGCGAGCACACATTGGGGTATTGTGAATTATTTACATGTTTACACACAAGAGTTTTACAATCAGTTTACCAGTGATAGTTATGGGAAATCATTGGGCGAAATGTTACATAATGTTGCAGATTCATTAATAAAAAGATGGACCTCCAATGATTTTTTCCTTCGTGGTCAAATTGAACAAATGACCCTTCATGGCGATCCGGCGATTTCTTTGTACCATTTTTCAAAACCTGATTTTGCAATTGAAGCGCCCTATGTAAAAGTCAATCCGGAGTTTATTTCGATTGCTGAAAAATCATTTCGAGTGAAGGTTAAAATGATGAATATCGCACGCGCGGTGAATGATTCCATCAGTATTGAAGTAAAACGGGAATTCCCGGACGGTACACAAGAGGTCATTTACAACGATCGGATACGCGGTATCCAATATGCTGATTCGTTGGATATTGAATTGAATATTAATCCTCTTCGAGATAAAGGAGTGAATAAAATTCATGTTGTTCTGGATAAAGAGAACCAGGTAGCTGAGGCTTGTGAAACCAACAACTCGGTCACAAAAGAATTTTTCATTTTTGAAGACAATATTCGTCCAACCTATCCATACAATTTCAGCATCATTGACAACCCTTCTGTCAAGTTTTTTGCATCTACAGCAAATCCATTTGGATCCAACCGAAAATATTATTTCGAAATTGATACCACTGAATCATTTAATTCATCCTCGCTGCTCAAAGATTCGGTTTCTTCTGTTGGAGGATCTATTTCTTTCAAACCTTCCACGTTATCGCTTACCGACAATACGGTTTATTACTGGCGCGTAGGGGTTGTTCCTGAGAATGCATCGGAAGTCTTATGGAATGCATCAAGTTTTATCTTCAGATCCGGAGCCGGTGAAGGATTTAACCAATCACATTTTTTTCAGTTTGATAAAAACGAATATGCAGACATTGAGTTAAAACCCGACACACGCGGTTTTGAGTTCAAAAAGGTTACGCGAAAACTGGCAATCAAGTCGGGCTTATTCCCTTATTTTAACCACACGA
>CANGQQ010000128.1 GCA_947456025.1 Chitinophagaceae bacterium
TACGAAGACCGGATGACTTTCGCATGAGAACATGAACCAGGTAGCCCAATAAAAAGAGATAGGCCGCCAGGAGTCCGGTGCGGGCAGCCAAGACATGCAGGAATCCGAAAAACCAGATCGCCAACAGAAACAGCAATCCCTTTTCGGTCATATCATTGGACCGGTTCAGCAACACCATCGTATAGAAGAACCCCATAGCAATCAGCCAACTGAACCGAAGATGATCGCCATTCATAAGAACGGGAATGGTTTTAGCACGGAGGTAACTCTCATTGATGGTACGCATGTCCGTGAGATAGTAAAACGTACTCCAGAGCGTAGCCATGAACAAAATCGAAATTACAATCAGCCCAAATTGTTTCCACTGTACAGCGGTGGGTTTGACAGTACTGAACAGGGCGAACGGCATCAGTAAAAACGGCAGTTTATCCGCAACGACCTGAATCCAGTTCGTTGTATTGCTGCTCCACAAGCCGGATACAAAAGGGACAAAAAACAAAAGCAGCATCCCGGCAGTTACAGGCTCCCGAACAATGCGGACGAGGGGAGACTTGAAATGAAAACACGTAAACATAAAGAACGCAATGGAGCTTATCGACAACATGGCCCTCGATAGCAGGCTGCCGATGAGCATCAGCAATAAAAGAGCCAGTACTAAAATTTGCTTGTTTTTCTCCAGCATACAGTCGCTAAAATAGGCAAGAAAAGCGAATTGCTCCGATTAGCAAAACAGGTTTCCCTTCCGTTCAAAATAGGGACAAGCGTAAAAAATGAAATTTGTAAAAGTTCTGAAATCTTTCTAATCTTTGTTGGTCATGCGTGTCTGTGGTTTTTCATTTATCCGAAACGGTGTAAAGTACGATTATCCGTTTGAGCAATCGCTCAGATCCATTCTCCCTTTATGTGATAAGGTGGTAGTGGCGGTGGGTCAGTCGGACGATGAAACGCTCAATAGAGTAAAAGCACTGGATCCCAAAATTGAAATTCTGGAAACCGTTTGGGATGATGGCCAAAAAGAAGGCGGACGGGTTTTGGCACTCGAAACCGATAAAGCCTTTCAGGCAGTTAGTGCCGAATACGACTGGGCCTTCTACATTCAGGCCGATGAAGTCGTTCACGAAAAATATCATTCGGCCATTCGTAAAGCGATGGAGCAACATCTTACCGACAAACGGGTAGATGGTTTGTTGTTCAACTACCACCATTTTTTCGGTTCATATGATTATGTAGGCTCCAAATATTCCTGGTATCGAAGAGAGGTCCGCATCATTCGTAACGACAAGTCTATTTTTTCGTACCGCGATGCACAAGGATTCCGGAAAAAGCCCAATGAAAAATTGAATGTAAAATTAATTCCGGCAGCCATTCACCATTACGGTTGGGTTCGCAACCCGGCAGCCATGCAGCAAAAAATCAATGCCAACATTCATATCTACATGCGCGAAGATTCCGTTGCGGCCTACGAAGCAATGAGTAAATCGGTGTATGATTACCAGTCGGCCAACGAACCGGTTGAACGGTATCTCGATACACATCCTGCTGTGATGGAGGAACGGATTCGTTTACAAAACTGGCCCTTTCAGCCCGACATGAACAAAAAATATGCTTCAACCAAAGACCGGTTGAAACGAACGATCTACAAATTGACAGGATGGTACCCCGGTGAATACCGGAATTATAAACTGATCTGATAACAGTATGCAGCATTTTTGTTTATCGCTTTTTAACAGCATCCGGCAAAGGTCTACCAATCACCAAACCCTTCACTTAAAATTTTTATTGATTCTATGACACTGCCGCTCGTTTCTGTTGCTTTGTGTACCTATAACGGAGCCGAATATCTGCAAGACCAACTGCTTTCCATTCTCGATCAAACCTATCCCTCATTGGAACTGGTGGTAGTGGACGACCGTTCAACCGACAATACCCTGGCGATTGTAGAAGAGTTAGCCCGTAAAGATGCAAGAATCCGTGTCTACAAAAACGAGGAAAATTTAGGTCACAATCTGAATTTCAGTAAAGCCTGCAGTTTGTGCAGCGGTTCCTTTATTGCCATCGCAGACCAGGATGATGTGTGGGAACCAACCAAACTGGAGCGGATGATGGAACAGATTCAACAAAAGCCCGAGACCCTACTTGTGCACTGCAAATCGGCACGCTTTGGAACCCATCGAAATCATCCAAGCGTAAAGAGCACCCGGCTGATTAGGTATCTGGAAGGCAATGATCCGCGAAAACTGCTGCTGTTCAATCATATCAACGGGCACAATATGCTGTTTCGCACATCCCTTTTGGACGCGGCACTTCCCTTTCCAAAAGAAGTCTATTACGACTGGTGGATTGCCGTCATGGCCTGTTGTTACGGACAACTCAAACATGTGAATGAAATACTGGTATGGCATCGGGTACATGAAACCAATGCGACCGGTGCTGCCAAGCCGATAGTGCCGTTTTACCTGCAAACAAAAACCAACCTTCAACAGTTTGCAACCATTCACGCATTGCCCGAACAGGCAAAAAACTTGATTAAGGATTTATTGAAAGAATATGAGAAGATGCCCGGAATTCGTTTTTCCTTTCGGCTCTTTGTGTTGATCCTGCGCCATGCACCAATTCTTTTTTCACATAAAAAACGAATCTTCCCCTGGTTCAGCTACATCAAATTCGCGTACAGATCGGCACATATCAAAACAAAAGCCTGATAC
This sequence comes from Chitinophagaceae bacterium, assembly GCA_947456025.1. Lineage (GTDB taxonomy): Bacteria > Bacteroidota > Bacteroidia > Chitinophagales > Chitinophagaceae > Lacibacter. The sequence continues at coordinate 2,706 of CANGQQ010000128.1, forward strand.
AAGACATTTGTTTAGAACCGAATAACAACCTGATCTTTCAACGAATCTTTGATGAATTGAAAAACGCCGGGTACAGAGCGCAATTTTTTAGTGCCACCTAATTGACGAAGCGCCGACCGGCTCTGTCGCACTAAATGATAATTGCGCAACAGGAGACGGAAAGAGGTAAGATAACTGAAACGCAGCAACAGTGTTTGCAATACAATTTCGATCAGCAACTGCAGAAACCAAACCATTCGGGTCCAACCTTCCAGATGAATGGCATGCAAAAACATCTTATTGCGGTTGTAGATGATTTGAATATATTTCTTCTTATTGGATGATTTGATGGTCGTAGATGCCCGGTGCCGACAAACCGCCCGGTGCATGTACAAACAGTGATAACCTAAGCGCCAGGCCCGCAGCGACAACTCTGTATCTTCTGCATAAAAAGGAGAAAACAGTTCGTTGAATCCCCCTATTTTCAAAAACAACTCTTTGTTGAAAAAAGCATTGGCTCCCGATACATACATTGTGTACAAACCCTTCTTCATCTGTTCTTCCGATGCAAGAATGTAATTGGTAGAGGTTTTAATTTTCCCGCCCTGGAATAAGGGATATTTCGCTCCATCCTGAATGGCTTCATCATCCCATCCGATGATCCGACCCATGATGCCCAATACATCCTTGCGGTCACAGAATTCCAGAAGCGATTCAAAATAATCGGGCTCAAGTTTTACATCGCTGTTCAACAACAAGACATGCGGGTAGGTTGCCAAACGGATGCCTGTATTGGCCGTAACTGAGAAACCACTGTTAACGGTATTGATGTGAAGTTGAACATCCGGGAAATGTGTTCGTAATGTACGGACCGATTCATCGGTTGAAGCGTCATCCACCACAATGATTTCATGCGGCCATCCGGTTCGTTTCAATGCGACAAAGGCAGGGGGCAACACCTGTGGAAGTAATGCAGCACCATTATAATTCGGAATCACGACAGAAATCCCTCGCCCTTTCGATATAGTCTCCATTCTGATATTTCTGGAATAAACATAAGGAACTCTATTCAATTTTCGGGAACAGATCCTGATTATTTGAAAAAGCCGGATCGAATGGATCGATCACACAAAGTACTTCAACACGATGAAGGGTTGTTTACAGACTTGTCATTATAGCTATTTCGTGTAAGTTTGTAGTATGTGGCAAACGTATTTTGAAGGCATGAAGAAAGGCGATGTCAGATGCCTGGCCCGGTGTATTTCATTGATTGAAAATGAAGTGGAAGGCTATGAAGCAATGCTGGAGTCGTTACCTGAAAGTACAACGCCCGTTATCGGACTTACAGGTCCTCCCGGTGCCGGCAAAAGCACGTTGGTGGATGCCCTGATTGGTCAAATTGTAGAAAGCGGGAAAAAGGTGGCCGTACTTTGTGTAGATCCCTCATCTCCCTTCAACTTAGGTGCGCTATTAGGTGATCGCATTCGCATGAGCAGTTGGTACAACCACCCGCAAGTGTACATCCGTTCGCTGGCGTCTCGCGGATCACTTGGAGGCTTACATCCAAAAATTCTTGAGATCACCGATTTATGCAAAGCATCCAGTTACGACTATGTCATTGTAGAAACGGTTGGCGTGGGACAAAGTGAAATTGAAATTACCGGTTTAGCCGACGCCACAGTTGTGGTTCTTGTTCCCGAAGCCGGTGATGAAGTGCAAACCATGAAAGCCGGCTTAATGGAGATTGCCGATCTGTTTGTGGTCAACAAAGCCGATCGGCCCGAAGCCAATTTGTTTGTACGAAATCTACGTTTGATGCTCATGCCTTCCAATATGGAGCAGCAAGAAATCCCCGTTATAAAAACCATTGCGCTTCAAAAAGAAGGTGTAGCCGAACTTTGGGTACAAATTCTAAACTTTTTAAAATCAGCACATTTCAACCAGCATAAAAATTGGTTGCTCACCGAAAAAGCATTCCAGCTCATTCAAAAAAAGCGTATGAGCGACATTCATAAAGCGCATCTTAAATCATTGATTGATACACAAACGCAAGCACATAGTTTTAATTTATATAAATTTGTAGCATCCTTCGTTTAATTGAAACTTGTCTTACAGAATTGACCCGTGTGCAATGAGCAATCGAATAAAAAACAAAAAACTTCTTTTTTTTGGTCCGGATCATGTTGGAATTTGCAAGTTCATTCAAGCCGGCTTTGAACAATATACCGACTTTGACGTAACGTATTTCGACAACCACAGTCTGTACACTAGTTTTCGGTACAAAAACAAACTCCACCGAACGCAAAATTTTCTGTTGAAAACGTTTTTCAACAGAAATCTAAAAACGGTCTACTACACGCAAAAGATTCAAGAGGTCCTCAACAGGAATCAGGGGATGTATGATGTGATATTCATACTACGGCCCGATATTGTAAAGAAACGACACCTGCTGCTCCTGAGAAAAAAAGCGAAATTCTTTGTCGCCTATTTCTGGGATAGTATTGCCGCTTACCCCAATCAGAAAAAAACAATTTCTTTTTTTGATAAAATATTCAGCTACGAACTGGAAGACTGTAAAAACTACGGATTCGAGTTTCTTTCCAATTTTCACTACTTTGAACCAACGGGTGAACCTATTGAATACGATGTGTACAACATGAGCACGAACGACAACAGGATCTACCTGATTGAACAAATTGCTCAATTTCTTGAAAAAAAGAACATATCCTTTTTATTTAAAGGAAACGGGAATAAAACATCAAGCCCTTATGTAAAAACATTTATGGGTACGGTGCCCTATCATAAAATGCTCCAGGAATTACAAAAAGCAAAAGTCATTCTGGATATTCAGAAAGATGTCCAAAAAGGATTAAGCTTTCGTCCGTTTGAAGCATTAGGACTGGAAAAGAAACTCATTACCAACAACCCCACCATTCGGGAGTACGACTTTTACGATCCTCAAAATATTTATGTCATCGAAAACAATCGCATTGACATTCCCGAATCGTTCTTTGAAACACCTTACAAGCAACTACCCGCTGCTATCGTGGATCAATATCACTTAAAAAACTGGGTGGGAAAAATCATCAAGGCCTATTACTCGAAATTTCCGGAGACGGATAAAAGTGTACGTTCTCATTAAATACAATGAGTGTCAAGTATTGCCTGCTTCCTGAAGTGATTGTAAGACAGCAGCAAATTGATGCGCTGTAGATTCCCAGGTTTTGCCCTTAATATGTTTTTGTGCATTCAAAACCAACGCATCCAAACGTTGCGGACTTGCAATAAGAGACAGTACGGTTTTATACATTCCATCGGTTTCATGACTCAAAAACAACATCGTATCGTCGGAAAAAAAATCAGGTGCGCTGCCGGACCGATAATCCATGACCGGTAAGCCCATCGCAATCATTTCATAATTCACCAGAGAGATATTAGTAAAGGAAGCAACTACTCCAAAGTCTGCTTTTAAATACAAGGATTTCAATTCTTCCAACGACAGTTTGCCTGCATTGAAACCATAAGGAATTTCATAAGACGCATCCGTTCCGTAATAAATGATTTCAATCGTATATCCCTGTGACTCCAATTGCTGTTTCATATGACCCAACTGGAGGACAAGAAGGGCAGGCGCACGTTTGGGATCGTTTTTTATATAGACCGCAAACGTGAGTTGTTTTCGTGCTATTTTTTCCTGAATAGGCACTCTTCCGGATGATTCCAATTGATATTCGGATTGTTCAAATGGGAAATCAACGGAGTGAACGCTAAGTTTTGAATCATTCGATTCAATCATTCGTTTATTCCAGGA
>CANGQQ010000129.1 GCA_947456025.1 Chitinophagaceae bacterium
AACTGTATTTATGTATAAGTACGAGTGCGGGCTGTAGTAATGGTATAGTGCTGATGATACCAGACTTCTGTCTGGGTTTGATGATCCAGCTTCTCTGTTGTCCGTCAACTGTTATGTCAACATATTTCATGTTGATGAGATCGGTGTAGGCTAACCCTGTAAAACACTGAAATATAAACAGGTCTCTCACCAGCAGGTGGTTGCTCTTACATAAGCGTGCGCTTTCTATAAGCTGTACTTCATGTCCTTCTAAATAGACCTGCGGTGTGTCTTTATAAACAGTCTTGTAATTTTTAAAAGGGTTGACCGACAGCTTGCCCTGAAGTACTGCAAGGTTGATTACTTTCTTAAGGTTAAGACAGTACTTAACGGCGGTGTTGTGCTGGTTTTTATCTACTGTCCGTAGGTAGTGGTCAAACTCAATGATAAACTTGGTGTTCAGGTCGCGGAGGTAAATGTCCTTTTGTTTATAGTGGTGGGTGATAAATGCCTGTAGTTTATTGTAGGTGAATACATATTTCTCATAGGTAGAGAATGAGAAATCATGACCAGTCCTTTCTAGCATAGCAATGTTATGCTCATGTATAGTATTAAGGAGGGTGGGATCATCTACTGGTTTGGCAAATAATAGATTGATGATACTGGGTAGATGAACCTCCTGCTTGTGCACCGCATCTCTAAATAAGTCTCCCAGTCTGGCGGTATTGTAGTCTAACCAGCTGTTTACCTGAATAGCTGTGGGTTTTTCTCCCTTTACCCTCTGTTTAGAGGGATTCCAGTCTTTGGGATGGACATAAAACCCTGTAGCTTTTTCAGCTTTAGTCCTGTTATAACTGATCCGTAGAATGAGAGGTGCAAGACCTTGTTTGTTCGCCTTGGTCTTGTGTAACCAGAATAATACTTTTAGTGCATTTGCCATGATACCAGGTTTTAGACCTGGTGGTTTTGTTGCTGACAAAGACTTTAAAAAAGTGATGAAACCATCCCACCACTTTTCCCACCACTTGAGCACTTATACTAAAGAAAAAAGCCTCATAAATCATTGATTTACAAGGCTTTGGCTCCCCCTTCAGGACTTGAACCTGAGACCCTCTGATTAACAGTCAGATGCTCTAACCAACTGAGCTAAGGAGGAATTTCCCCGTTTGGGGCAGCAAAAATAAGGAATTTCAAATTTATCAAACGGTTTTCAGCGCAATTTTTTAGCGCAACCAATTCAAAAGCCCTTTTTCTTCCATACCCAGATAAACACCATCCGGGCGGACTTCAACGGGATAGGTTTTCAGGTAATAACCCTCGCCGCTGGTATTGCGGCCGGTTGTTAATTGAAATTTGTAACGGTGTAGCGGACAAACAATATTCCCCAACGCATCGGTAAACCCATCGGCCATGTGTCCTCCGGCATGCGGGCACTTTGCGGCACAGCCATGCAGGTTCCCTTTGTTGAAAGCGATGCAAATCGTTTTGCCCTGCACCACCACTTCTGTTAAGGCACGTCCTTCGGCTTGAAGTTCTTCGGGGCTTTCGGCAATTTTATGCCAACGGTAATTTTTACTACGCTCACTCACCGTAAAAAGCGGTTTTGTAGGGGTAACGAATCCGGTACAACTGTTTCACCTGATCCATGATTTTTGTACGAAGCTCATCCACATTTCTGCGCTCTGTGGCCGAGATGAACACACAATGTCCCTGCGTAGTTTCCTCCCAGCGGTCTTTCAATTCCTGAAGGATCATTTCTTTAACGCCTTCTTCCAGCCATTCGTCAAATTGTTGCGCTTCGTACAAATCCATTTTATTGAAAATGGTGACTACAGGCTTCTCGGTACACTTCATTTCCTGCAGGGTTTTGTTCACCACATTCATCTGTTCCTCGTATTGCGAATGCGATAGATCAACCACATGTAAGAGTACATCACTTTCCCGAACTTCATCCAGCGTGCTTTTGAAACTTTCAACCAAATGGTGGGGGAGTTTCCGGATGAATCCAACGGTATCACTCAATAAAAAAGGCGTATTGTCAAATACAATTTTACTGGTAGTTGTATCCAGGGTGGCAAAGAGTTTGTTTTCGGCAAACACATCCCGTTTGCTCAACAGGTTCATGATGGTGCTTTTGCCCACATTGGTATAACCCACCAGGGCTACGCGTATGAATTCGCCACGGTCTTTCCGTTGCGTGATGGATTGTTTGTCGATTTCGGTCAAACGACGGCGCAGGAGGGCAATTTTGTCTTTTACAATCCGGCGATCGGTTTCGATTTCCGTTTCACCCGGACCTCTGGTGCCGATACCACCGCCCTGGCGTTCCAGATGTTTCCACATCCCTTTGAGGCGGGGGAGGATGTACTGATACTGCGCCAGTTCTACCTGTGTTTTTGCCTGTGCGGTTTTGGCCCTGCTGGCGAAGATATCCAGGATTAGATCACTTCGGTCAATGGTGTAAACGCCCAACACTTTTTCAATGTTCATGATTTGCGCTCCGGTGAGCTCATCGTCAAAAATGACCAGATTGATATCCCGTTCCTGCAAGTAATTGCGGATTTCTTCCAGTTTGCCTTTGCCTACAAAGGTCTTGCTGTCGGGATGCGGCAGTTTTTGTGTGAAGCGTTTCACGGCTTCTGCTCCTGCAGTTTCGGACAGGAAGGCCAGTTCGTCCAGGTACTCGTTCACCTGCTGCTCGGTCTGATTTTTATGTATGAGTCCTACCAGAATGGCTTTGTCGTGCTGGAGTCCGATTTTTTTTTCGATCACGTGCTGATAATTCTAATACGCAAAGGTAGTGAAGTTGAGGGGCTGTCAATAAAAAAGCGGATGAACAATCATCCGCTTTTTAAAACAAGCTCGAAGGCTTATAGGCCCGAAAGGGTAAGTCCGATGGTAAAAGGACGCATCAGATTGGGGCCACGACCTTCCTTGATGAAATCGTTGATTTGATATTGTGCAAACAAACCGAAGTTGCCGTAACCGATCCGTGCGGTTGCAGCCAAACGGAGTGAATTGAAATGTTTCTTACTTTTTTCTTTGGTGGTGTATTGCAATTGTCCGGCACCATCCCGTTCAAATCGGGTTTTGTCGATGGCCGTAAGCAGGGTTCCAATCTTTACGCCCAGAGCAAACTTGAAACTTTGATTGGGTTTTTCCGGGTTGGCCGTAAAGCGCAGTTCGATGGGTGCTTCCAGGTACGCGGTTTGCAATTTGATACCCTTGTATTTATTGAGCGTATCGGCACCGCTGTGGTTGTTGAACTGAAACCCGGTATTGTTGATGATATTGAGGTTACGACCGGCATTTTTATCGAAATACATATGATCGGTTCCAATTCCCGCGCCCAAACCCACACTGAATTGCGGATTGGTTTTAAACGGAAAATCGAACGAAAAATAAACATTGGCCGTGCGTGGAATACCTCCTGTTGTGAGCGAATCGGGTTTTTGTAACCAGGTGAGATATCCAATCTGGAATAGAAAATGGTCTTTGGGACGATCGGATAGATCGATTTTGGACCAGTCTTTTTTGGGTTTTGCGGTTTTTTCCTGTGCAAAGGCCCATCCGGTACTTGCCAGTAAAGCGATGAGCAAAAGTCCTTTTTTCATGAAGCAATGATTGAGGAGCAAATGTAGTGGAATGTAAACGGTTAAAGGTTAAAAGCGTTTTAAAAAGTTTCGTTGCAGCCGCTTGCCGGCAAGTGGCTGCGCAATTGATTGCGGAGTGGTTTGCAGGGTTAGCGTAAACAAAAGGCCACCTCTTTCTTAGCAACGTCTTCTGTGAGAGACATTGCTGTGAAGTGGTGTTTGGTTGTTGTATTTATTTCTCAATATGTTTAAACCATTTTTGTGCAGAAGGTCTACGGTGCGGACAACCGGGCCAGCAGCAGGGTTGGTGCTGTTGTTGGCGTCCTCGCCAACAACGATAAGAATTATGCATTGATTGATTAACATGTTGGCGGGGACGCCAACATGAGCGTCACCAACATGAGCGTCACACTTATTAATTGAACACAGCTATCGTGAGTGATCAGGTTTTATATCTATTTTTGCTACATTTTAATAAAAACTTGAAATCTATGTCAATTGATAACACATTCACACAACCTCAGCGGTGTATAGCTACACTTTTTGTATTCATTTGTACTTCCCTTTATTCACTTGCGCAACCAACCTTCGATGCAAACTTTCGGCCGATTAGTTTTAGGAACGCTGCTAAAGTCCACAAAGTTGGAACTAATGGTTCTGCAGCAGGAAATATTACTCTTTATACGAATGTTATTACTATTGGTGGCACCCAACAGATAGATTGTATTGTAAGAACTGTAAGTATAACCAACGGTGTTTTTCAATTGCCCGGCAGTGCAGCCTCAGGAACCATTCCTTTCGATTACTCATCTGCGACCGGTACTGGTATGTCGGCCAACGACGACAATTTCTTTTCGTCCACCTTTAACTTCAATACTGGCGGTGGCAGTTGTCGTTTTCGATTTGAATTTATTTTGGGTGGTAGCTATAATGATGCTACTAACACAGGAACTGCAGTTAATCTGCAGAATGTATATCTTAACTCGTATGATATTGATGGTAACGGAACTTCAGGAACCAATCAGTTTAATGAGTTCAATAGTTTTTCATCGTATTCATTGGGTACCGGTTCCACAATCGGAGTTGCATACAACAATACATCAAGACTTACCAGTTTTTTATCCACCATCAGTACCAATGTGTCAGTTGTAACAGCTCAAACCACTCGAATAAGATTGGCATTTAACACAGTTTCAGCCATTGATGTGGTGGTAGGTGCACAAGGTGCTGGACAGGCCTTTTTCTTTCTTGATTTTAGTATTGGTACTGCTGCATGGACTCCTTCAACAGTTGTAAGTCCCAACCTTGATCTCAATACAAGTTCAGCAGGTTCTAATAACACCAGTACTACCTGCGCTTCGGCTTCGAATATTTCTTCAGGCGTTACTAATTATACAAATACAGCAGGCGCAGTTAATGAGGTGAGAGCTGTTTTTACGTCAGCTTCTGTCTTAAACGGTAATAACGAAACCCTTCTGGTGAATGGTTCAACATCACCGGTAAACGCCTCTATTCAACTTGGTTTTACAACCAGCACTTCCAGTACTTTTAATTTAGCCGGAGCTACATTTTTGGCACAAAGTTCTGTAGTGGGGGGGATTTCCACGATTGTATTTACCAATAATGCAGGCGGCACACTTACTAACGCTCAAACAGAAGCATTAATGGATGCTTTGCAGTATAAACATAATTCTCTGATCCCATCAAGCGGCATACGGGAATTACAGTTTACGATACAGGACGGATCCTTTAATTCAAATACGGCCTCTTATGTTGTAAATGTTGACTGTGGTACCTTGCCGGTTACGTGGGTTTATTTTAAAGGATATGCTTTAGCTACAGCTACAGAACTCACATGGGCTACTTCACAGGAATACAATAATGCCTATTTTGAAGTAGAAAGAAGTACAGATGCAAAGAATTATATAGTGATCGGCAGAGTTATGCCCGGTCAGGCCAGCGCAAATGAATACCGTTTTACAGATCTGCAACCTACACAAGGTGTATCCTATTACAGGTTAAAACAAATAGATATAAATGGTACTTTTAAATACAGCAGTATAGTAAGGGTTACAAATTTGGGATTTGATGTGATCAGTTTCCGAACAAACAGTTCATCAAACACCTTAAATGTTACAATACCTGTGACTGTTCAGGGGAAAATCCAGTTGTCTTTGTACGATGCAAACGGCCGCATGTTCCTTCGCACACGGCTCAACCGGGGAACGAACGATATAAACATAGGAACTTTAACTGCTCAGGGAGTTTACTCTCTTGTTATTCAAAATGAAAAGTCGATCCTATATACAGGACGCTTTGTGAAGTAAGCTTTTGGTTATAGTTAAGAATGGATGCACAGCCATTGTGCATCCATTTTTTTTAAAAGGTTTTTTTACGGTGGCAACCTAGTGTTAGTAATTTTTGGATTAATTGGTTTTACATTACCTGCAACCAACCTTTCATAAAGACCAATAGTTTCATTAGAGAAAAATGCAGACAAATACTTATATGCATCATCCGCGCTTTTTACTACAGGGTTTACTGACAAGTCAGGTTGATAGCTGACGCTTATCTCAGCTACTTTGGTGCTGTTGTTGGCGTCCTCGCCAACAACGATAAGAATTATGCATTGATTGATTAACATGTTGGCGGGGACGCCAACATGAGCGTCACCAACATGAGCCTCAAGTTGGGTCACCAAGTTTGTAGGAATTTTTTCCTGCGATAATGCTTACAAAAAGTAGCAGCGATCCAATTAATAATATGTTAACAATCGTTATGTTCATGATTGTTTGGATGTTTATCAAATTCCGGATCCGGACAACAGTGGTACTCTTCGCCCGGAAAGGGTTCTGTATCAAAAATACATTTTTTCAAATTCCTTATT
>CANGQQ010000130.1 GCA_947456025.1 Chitinophagaceae bacterium
CCTGCAACCAATCAGCCTGTCGCTGGCGGACAATCCAATGTACAGGACAACGAATCAGCTAAAGATATTGTCAAAATTGCGGTGGGAAGCAACGATCATACAACACTTGTTGCAGCCCTCAAAGCGGCTGAATATGTTGATGTTATTTCAAATGCAGGTCCGTTTACTGTTTTCGCTCCAACAAACGAAACGCAATAAACACTTCTTATCTACCATTTTTAAATTACATTTCATTAACCATTTCATTCATGATGTGTTTAGGACTGCCCCTGATTTTTGGAACTCAATTTTGATTGCATTTCAAAAAAATGAATCCATATAAGCTGTAATAGATAAGAGACTAAGTAGGTCTTTATTCACTTCACTTCTCAAATGAATGTACGTTAGCATAAAGCTTCGCTATTCTACGATTCCAGTCTGATTTTATAACTTTCGTTCCAGTAATTGGCTGAAGCAAAAATCTTTTTTTAATTTCGGGGGCACGGTTGCTTGTTACAATTATAAAAACTAATAGAACTATGTCGTTTTCCCAGGCAGCCGGTCTGCAACAATTTAAAAATCAGGTTGGAATAAAGTTTCAACTGTACAACAGTTTATTTACTTCGCTACCCTTTCACAGGATAGAAAGAACAGGAATTCTTTTGTCGCTTTTACTCACGAACTGTGAGGATGGTTATAAGAAAAAAATGAGTCCGGTTGAAATCATTGATGATTTTTTTAATCGTCATACAAACTATCTAAAAGAACAAGAGCAGATTGATCTGTTGTTCCGTTTTGTTCAATATGTAGAACGGCAAATCGTTTTGTTTGATGCCCTTGAAGATGCCGCTTTTCACGATGTCAATGATATGCAGGGTACCGGAACGCTCAAACAATTACTGAATGATGTGCAACAAGCAGGCAAGGAAAATGAACTGATCAAGAAAATCAGTGATTACGGCATACGGATGGTTTTAACGGCACACCCTACCCAATTTTATCCGGGTAGCGTTTTAGGCATCATTCATGATCTTTCGAAAGCATTGGCTGAAAACAATGCGGGTCAAATTAATTCTTATTTACAACAACTTGGCAAAACACCCTTTCTTAAGAAACAGAAGCCAACCCCCTTCGACGAAGCTGTAAGCCTCATCTGGTATCTCGAAAATGTATTTTATGCTGCCGCAGGGAAAATTTATACGAACTTAAAAAACCAATTGCAACTGGGTATTGACTTCGATAAACCGCTGCTGCAAATGGGATTTTGGCCGGGCGGCGACAGGGATGGAAATCCGTTTGTAACTACCGATATTACGTTAAAGGTTGCTTCGGCCCTGCGAGGCGCAATCATTAAGTGTTATTATCTGGATGTCCGCAAATTAAAACGCCGGCTTACTTTTGAAGGAGTGGACACGCTGCTTTCAGAGCTTGAGTCCAAACTCTACAATAATATTTTCATTCCGGGTTATTCGACCAGTTTAACCAAAGATGAAATATTGGAAACGCTGAAACAAATCCGTGAAATTGTAATCTATCAGCACAACGGTTTGTTTCAAAATCAGATTGACCAACTCATCAACCGCGTTCAGATATTCGGCTTGCACTTTGCGTCACTGGATATACGTCAGGACAGCAATGTACATGGCAAAGTTTTGGCATCTATCGCACAAAAGAATCAAAATCAGGAATTCACGTACCTGCCCGATTACCAAACCGATCTAGATCAAACTGCCAATGCGGATCTTGAAAAAGATACATTGGACGTCATGAAAGCGATCCGAACCATTCAAATTATGAATGGAAAAGAAGGTTGCCAACGATACATCATCAGTCAATGCAACAGTGCCGTCAATGTCATGGAAGTTTATCAACTCTTCATGCTGTGCGGTTGGACGGAAGAAAATTTATCCATCGATATTGTTCCACTGTTTGAAACCATCGAAGATTTAAAACATGCTGCCGCTGTCATGCAATTGCTGTATGACAATCCGATCTATCGCCAACATCTTGAACGCCGAAACAACCGGCAAACCATCATGTTAGGCTTTAGCGATGGAACGAAAGACGGTGGCTATCTCATGGCCAACTGGGGTATCTATAATGCGAAGGAAGCGCTCTCTGCCATTTCCAATCAATACGGAATTGATGTTGTATTTTTTGATGGTCGCGGCGGACCTCCTGCCCGGGGCGGTGGTAAAACACATAAGTTTTATGCGTCCATGGGCAAGAACATATCGAACAAAGAAATCCAGTTAACCGTGCAAGGTCAAACGGTCAGCTCTAACTTTGGAACCCATGAAGCTGCTCAATTCAATATGGAACAACTGTTAAATGCAGGAGTTAGCAACGACCTGTTTTCTGCAACAAAAATTACACTGGAAGCAAAAGAAGAAGCGCTATTGCTGGATCTGGCGCAAAAAAGTTTAGATGCATATACCCAGTTAAAACAACATCCAAATTTCATGCAGTATCTGGTTGAAACCAGTCCATTGAAATACTACAGTGATACTAATATTGCCAGTCGCCCAACCAAAAGAGGCAATTCAGGACGATTGCAACTGAAGGATTTACGAGCCATCCCCTATGTAGGAGCATGGAGCCAGCTCAAACAAAATGTAACCGGCTATTATGGAGTAGGAACTGCCTTGCAAACAATGGAAGAAGCAGGAAAATTTGATGAAGTTAAAAAACTGTACAAGCATTCACTGTTCATCAAAACGTTGATTGACAATTGTGAAATGGCGATGAAAAAATGCTTTTTCCCCCTTACAGAATACCTGTCGCAACATCCGCAACACGGAGAAATCTGGAATATGATTTACAATGAGTATGAACTGACTAAAAAATACGTCCTGAAACTCAGCGGAAAAAATGAACTGATGGAAGATTATCCGGTTGAACAATTATCCATACAAATGCGTGAGCGTATTGTGATGCCGTTGATTACAATTCAGCAATTTGCCATTGCCCGCTGCCGCATTCTCAATGAAACCGGAAAGAATGATGCATTACGATCCGTTTATGAGAAACTGATCATACGAAGTTCTTTTGGGATCATTAACGCAGCCCGTAACTCCGCATAAAAAGAAACCCGCTGTAGAAACAGCGGGTTTTAACGATTGCTTGCCAATATGAAAAAAGGTTAGAGATTCACAAAAAATGCCAGTTTGTAAAAATCATTCTTACTGAAAGACTTTGCTTCATCAGCTATATCAGCACCAAAGGAAAAACGCATACCGGCTGCACCTTTTGAAACCTGAACGAAAGGACCAATCCATTGATAACCTTCAGTACGAGCTACAGTTCCGCCACCAAAAGTTTTACCTCCTGACAAATACAGGTTTTCGAAATGCGCCCCTATTGCTAACCACGGAGTTGGTTTTACCCCCGCGTTAATCCAATAATGCATATAGTTGTTTGTGGATTGTCCCGCAACAGCAGTCTTATTTTGAAGTGCCGCATAATAACCACTGTAGAATTGTCCCAGGAATTTAGAATCATCGAAATTAACAGTAAGGTTAGGCACGATACCATCACCAATTACTCCCGGTTGAGCGGCACCACTACTCAACAACGACCCCATAGTGAACCCAAGCTGAGGGTTGATTGCAAATTTTCCTGCCTTGAAATTAAGGCCAAGACCAAATTCTGTCCAGTTACCCCATACTGAAGCAGTTCCTGCTCCCCATTGTATTCCGTAAAAGGTAAGATCTGCCGATTTGGAAACCGGATACGATGCTGTCAACATTGGATTGAAACCGAAGAATGCATCATGATTCAATGCTAGGCTAACAGATAATTTTTCTTCTTTTTTTTCCTGCGCCCAAACAGTTGTACCTACTGACAAAAGAAGACAAAACAGAACTACAGAACGATTCAAATTTGATTTTCGCATAAACATCTGGTTTTTGATTAAAAAAAATCTTAGTTATGGCAATACAACCGATGCTTTGAATTGACTTGCAAAACAAAAAATAAACAGATATCAGAAATACCTTCTTAATCTATTGATTCTTCCCTATGGATACCATTAGGCTGTGTAACAAGTAGGGTACCTTGCATGTATTTTTCATTATGCTGAGTCTGATCTAAACCTAACTCTTCTTCCTCGGATGTTACACGGATGGGAAGCAGAAAACTAATGAACTTGAAAATTAGAAATGAGACTGTAAAGCTATAAACTACAACAATGAGCATAGCCTTTAACTGAGTAAAAAAGAAGGATGAATTTCCATAGAATAAGCCATGGGGACCTCCCTTGATACCATGAACCATTTCATTGGCAAAAACACCGGTCAATAGCATTCCAACTATGCCACCCAAACCGTGGCAAGGGAATACGTCTAAGGTGTCATCCAAACGTGATTTCTGTTTGATTCCTACTGCAATATTTGAGATGAGCGCACCTGTAACACCAATGATGATACTTTGAGAAATGCCAACAAAACCCGCAGAAGGTGTGATAGCAACAAGCCCAACAACCGCGCCAATACAAAAACCAAGCACAGACGGTTTTTTCCCTTTGATTACATCAAAGAACATCCAGGCCAAACCAGCTGCAGCAGCCGCAGTGTTGGTTGTGCCAAAAGCATTGACCGCTAAAGGTGTAGAACCAACTGCAGAACCTGCATTGAATCCAAACCAACCGAACCATAAAAGGCCGGTTCCAATTAAAACATAGGGTACGTTGGCAGGTGGGATTTCTCTTTGTTCCTGATGCACAATTCTTTGTTTTAGAACCATTGCACCGGCAAGTGCTGCACATCCGGCTGTTATGTGCACAACCGTTCCGCCGGCAAAATCCCATACACCCATTTTAGCCAAAAATCCTTCCGGATGCCAGCTCCAGTGTGCAACGGGTGCATACACCAGTAAGCTAAAGAGGACAATGAAAATGATGTAAGATGTAAACTTGATCCGCTCAGCAACTGCACCCACAACCAGTCCCGGCGTGATGATTGCAAACATCAACTGAAACAAAGCAAACAGCGTCAAGGGGATCGTCGTTGCCAGAGGCCAGGGAGCACCTGATTTGACCCCTTTGAAAAATAAATAGGTATTTGGATTTCCGATAAATCCTCCGATAGATTCGCCAAAACTCAAACTGAATCCTATGGTCACCCATAAAACCCCAACAATACCCGCGGCAACAACGCTTTTAATCATTGTTGAAATCACATTTTTACGATGCACCATACCGCCGTAGAAAAACGCCAAACCAGGTGTCATCAAAAAAACGAGCGCTGTCGATATCAACACCCAGGCGATATCGGCTGTACTGTAGGGCGCGTCTGCAGCAGGAGCAAAATCTGCTTCCGGCTTAACAAACATTGCAAGAACTGCAACTGCCACCAGTAATAAGAAAGGTAAAACTGTCTTTACTGTACGTTTACTCATAATCCTGTTAATTTTTAGTGTTTAAAAAGAAATTAATTAACTATTTAAGGTAAAATTAACTCTCTAAACCACTAACACGCGTTTATTTTATTACATATTTTTATATTTAATATATTGATAATGGTTTCGGATTATATGAGCTAAATAAAAAGGCCTCCGAAAACGGAGGCCCGAACCCTAAAATAACAACTCACTAAATCATTCATTATTAATTCATAGCAATACATTCCGATCCTTTCTTTCCAACATGGAGCTCCCCTGCAGGAATTCATCTACCGATCTTGCACATTCTCTTCCTTCGGAAATGGCCCAAACAACTAAACTTTGCCCCCTTCTCATATCTCCACATGTAAATATTTTTAATATGTTCGTTTTAAATTGCTCTTCCGAAGCTTTTACATTTCCGCGTTCATCCAATTCTACCCCCAATTCCTGTAACAATCCCTCATACTGCGGATGCACAAAACCCATGGCCAAAAAAGCCAGATCACAGGGAATTTCACGTTCAGAACCCGGACGCTCCGCGAACTGAGCAGGACGGCCATCTTGCGAGACTGTCCACTCGAGATCAACAATTTTTAACGCTTTCAGATTGCCTTTTTCGTCGCCGATGAATTCTTTTGTAGCCACTGCCCATTTCCGATCAGCGCCCTCTTCGTGCGAGGTCGATGTTTTCAACGTCATCGGATACTGCGGCCAGGGCATAAATGGAGTACGCGACTCCGGTGGCTTCGGTAACAACTCAAATTGAGTAACAGATTTAGCACCCTGACGGTTAGAGGTCCCTACACAATCGCTTCCGGTATCACCGCCCCCTATTACAACAACATGTTTTCCTGATGCAGACAATGCATCGGAATAAATGTTACTTTCAATGGAAGCATTAACAAAAGGATCTTTACCGGCATTGCGTTTATTCTGCTGCTTTAAAAACTGCATTGCAAAATGCACGCCCTTTAATTCCTTTCCCGGAATATTCAACGTTCTGGGAACAGTAGA
>CANGQQ010000131.1 GCA_947456025.1 Chitinophagaceae bacterium
AAAGCTGCAAAAAAAGCTGCTCCTAAGAAAGCTGCTAAAAAAGCTGCTCCTAAAAAAGCTGCTAAGAAAGCTGCTCCTAAAAAAGCTGCTCAGAAGAAATAAGATTCCAATGGAATTTGAAGAAAGCCTCCTGAATCAGGAGGTTTTTTTTTGCCTGTATTCCGGCAACGAATCAGAAAAGACTTTTAACGAATTCTTCTTTATTAAAGACAAGAAGATCATCTACTTTTTCACCCACGCCAATAAACTTTACCGGTATCTGAAACTGGTTGGCTATGGCCAACACCACCCCACCCTTGGCCGTTCCATCCAATTTCGTAATAACCAGTCCGCTTACATCCGTTGCAGCAGTGAAATGACGAGCTTGCTCCAAAGCATTTTGTCCTGTTGAGCCGTCAAGTACCAACAACACATCATGCGGCGCATCGGGAATTACTTTTTGGATCACTCGCTTGATCTTGCTGAGTTCTTCCATTAAATGTGTTTTGGTGTGCAATCTTCCGGCAGTGTCAATGATGACAATGTCAACGTTTTTTGCAACAGCACTGTTCACTGCATCATAGGCAACGGCAGCAGGATCGCTACCCATTTCACGTTTAACGATGGGCACGCCTGTACGCTCACTCCAGATCGTAAGCTGATCCACGGCGGCAGCACGAAATGTATCGGCAGCACCCAATAGAACAGATTTTCCCGCAGCTTTAAAATGATGGGCGAGTTTACCGATTGTTGTTGTTTTACCTACACCATTCACGCCTACAACCAGTAAGACAAACGGTTTTTTACCAACAGGTAAATCAAAGTTCGTATACAACGTATCGGAGGGCGCATCAATCAGCAGGTTTCCGATTTCTTCTCTTAATAAAGCGTTTAATTCAGATGTATTGATGTATTTGTCACGAGCTACCCGCTGTTCAATTCGTTCAATGATTTGAACGGTTGTGTCGATACCCACATCGGCCCCTACCAATGCTTCCTCCAAATTATCCAGCACATCAGCATCGATGGTGCTTTTCCCTGCGATGGCTCTGGTGATTTTACTCAGAAAGCCTTCCTTGGTTTTTTCCAGGCCCTGATCCAATGTTTCCTTTTCCTTTTTGCCGAATAATTTTCCTAAAAATCCCATACTTCTATTTTTTCAATGAAATGGATATAAAAACAAGAAAGCCGTTCCGGCATTAGACAGGAACAGCTTACCTCATTCGATTTCAGAATGAGCAAATATTATTTTTGAGACAGGTAGTCTTTCACCTTTTCTTTGTGCACGATTGCCTCTTTGAAAGTATATGCGCCTGATTTAGGGCTGCGTACCGCTTTGATTACTTTACTCCAATTTTTAGCTTCTGAGGCTGCTTTTTGATCTTTCGTCTTAATCGCCGTCTTTGCTGCTTTTGCCATTTTGGTAATGCTTTAAACAATGATTCAATGACACAGAGAAACCCTTACTTGATTTCTTTGTGTACGGTTACTTTTTTCAGAATGGGATTGAATTTTTTCAACTCCAAACGCTCCGGTGTGTTTTTTTTATTTTTCTTGGTAATATAACGGCTGGTACCGGGCTGACCTGAAGTCTTGTGCTCTGTACATTCCAGTATTACCTGAACACGATTACCTTTTTTTGCCATTGTTGCTCAGTTTATTAATTAATTCAGATTTTTTCGCCCTTTGAACGTAATTCTTTCACGACATTGTACAAGCCACGCTTGTTAATGGTGCGAATCGCTTCCGTAGACAGCTTTAATGTCACCCATTTATCTTCTTCAGCCAGAAAAAACCGCTTGGTTTGTAAATTCGGCAGAAAACGACGCTTGGTCTTAATATTGGAGTGTGAAACACGATTTCCGGTCACCGGCACTTTTCCTGTAAGCTGACATACTCTTGCCATGGTTGAAAAAATTTTGGACGGCAAAGGTAGGTGAATCTGACTTAAATAATGAAAATTTGTCCTGTTTTTCTTGTTTATTTTTTTCATATTTCGATCTGAGGCTTCCGGAAGGTTCAAATTTATAGTACCGACTCCATTTTCAATTGTCCGACAAAAGCGAATTGCGTTCCTGTGACCACTGTCACACAAATTCTCCGTCTCTACTCCTAATTTTACTTTGTCAACTGTAAATGAACGGATTGAGACATTCAGTCCTCAACCATTTACCGCATCCATAAAGATTAAAAATCGCAAAATGAAAAAAAACATGGGCAGCACCGACAAAGTCATTCGCATTTTACTTGCGGCAATCATGGCAGGTTTGTATTTCAGCAACACCGTAACCGGCACCCTCGGCATTATATTGTTGGTTTTTTCTGCAATATTTGTTCTAACGAGTTTGGTCAGTTTTTGTCCGCTTTACACCCTTGTTGGCATTAATACTTGTTCCGCCAACAAAACCAAACAATCATGAGCAACTTTCAGGAATTGATTCAAAGCGACCAACCTGTTTTGGTCGATTTCTTTGCTGATTGGTGCGGGCCCTGTAAAATGATGGCTCCTGAGTTGAAAAAACTCAAAGACATGATGGGCGACCGTTTACGCATTGTAAAAGTAGATGTGGATAAGAACCAAAAGGCTTCCATGAACTATCAAATCAGTGGCGTACCAACCCTTGTTTTGTTCCGAAACGGGAAAATCCTTTGGAGAAAAAGCGGTGCCATGGATGCCGGATCTCTTTCAAAAATCATTTCAGAAAAGTTGAGTTGAAGTTAAAATCACCTGCCGAACCAACCTTCTTGCAGGCAGGTTTGGCATCTTGAAAACTTGTGACGATTTCAAAAGAGGGCTTCCTTATTTTTGCTTCCACTCCTTCAATTGAAGAGCGGAAAAAACATGGCAAAAACAGGATCCAGCGAAACCCCACTCATGCAGCAACATCGGGCCATTAAAAGCAAATATCCCGATGCCATCTTGCTTTTTCGCGTAGGTGATTTTTATGAAACCTTTGGAGAAGATGCCATCAACGCATCAAAAGTTCTCGGAATTACCCTTACAAAGCGAAACAATGGCGCTGCCTCCAGTAGCGAACTGGCCGGTTTTCCCCATCATGCACTGGATACCTATTTACACAAATTGGTGAAAGCCGGTTTCCGGGTAGCGATTTGCGACCAGCTGGAAGACCCTAAACAAGCAAAAGGAATTGTAAAAAGAGGGGTTACCGAATTGCTCACTCCGGGCATTGCTACCAATGATAAATTGTTGGAAAACGAATCCAATAATTTTTTGGCAGCCATTCATTTCGACGAAAATAACTACGGTCTCGCCTTTTTGGATATCAGCACAGGTGAGTTTTTTATTTCGCAGGGCAATAGAGAATATGCCGACAAATTGTTGCAGGGACTGAAACCAGCGGAAGTGATCTTTCAGCGCAACAGACAAAAACAATTTAAAGAATTATTCGGTCATCGGTTTTATACCTACCATCTGGACGAATGGATCTTTAGTGAAGTTTATGCCCAGGAAATCCTTCTAAAACAATTCGAAACACACTCGTTAAAAGGTTTCGGTATTGAGCAACAGAAAGCCGGCATCGTTGCAGCCGGTGCAATATTGCACTATTTAAAAGACACAGAACATCCCAACCTGGGTCATATTACAGGCATTGCCCGGTTGATGGAAGAAGATCATTTGTGGATGGATCGCTTCACCATTCGCAACCTGGAACTTTTGGGCAGCAGAGACGATGCAGGACAATCGCTCATCAAAGTAATGGATCATACTGTTTCTGCCATGGGTGCACGTCTTTTACGCAGATGGATGGTACTGCCGCTCAAAGAAATGGAACGCATCCGGGAGCGCTTGAATACCGTTGAAACGTTTTTACTCAACCGTGACTTGAGTGCACAATTACAAACACTCATCAAACAGTGCGGCGACGTAGAACGATTGGTCGCTAAACTTCCGCTGAAAAAAATCAATCCGAGAGAAGTCGTGCATCTGGCAAAAGGTCTTCAAAGTACCGCAGCCATTCGTAGTTTGTGTGCCGAATCTGATAACCCCTACCTCAAACGACTGAGCGACACACTAAATCCCTGTCCGTTTATTGCAGAAAAGATCCTACAGGAAATGACCGATCAGCCACCGGTTGCACTCAACAAAGGACAAATCATTCGTGAAGGTGTGCATGAAGAATTAGACGCACTGAGACGTATTGCAACACATGGAAAAGAATATTTACTTGAGATCCAACAACGTGAAAGTGAAGCAACCGGAATACCTTCTCTGAAAATCGCATTTAACAATGTATTTGGCTATTACCTGGAAGTAACCAATGTTCACAAATCCAAAGTTCCGGCAAGCTGGACACGCAAACAAACACTTGCAAATGCAGAGCGCTACATTACACCGGAACTGAAAGAATATGAAGAAAAAATTACCGGCGCCGAAGAGAAAATCATTCAAATAGAATCCATGTTATTTGAACGATTGTTGCTGGAGTTACAGGAATACATCGGTCCCATTCAAATCAATGCACAGGTGATGGCCCAGTTGGATTGCCTGACCTGCTTTGCAGAAATCGCCAAGCAATACAACTATGTCAAGCCGATGCTTCACTCCGGTTTGAATTTAGACCTGATGGAGGCACGTCATCCTGTGATTGAACGCGGATTGCCTCCGGGCGAAGAATACATCGCCAACGATATCCGACTGGATGACGAACAACAACAAATCATCATTTTGACCGGGCCCAATATGAGCGGTAAAAGTGCTTTGTTGCGACAAACAGGAATTATTGTACTGATGGCTCATATGGGCAGTTTTGTTCCTGCACGTGAAGCACATATTCCTCTAACCGATAAAATTTTTACACGGGTTGGCGCTAATGATAATTTAAGCGGAGGCGAAAGCACCTTCATGGTGGAAATGAATGAAACCGCAAGTATTATCAACAACCTGAGTGAGCGAAGTTTGATTTTGCTGGATGAAATTGGAAGAGGCACGTCCACATATGATGGCATTTCCATCGCATGGAGCATTGCCGAATACCTGCACCATTCCAATTGCAAACCAAAAACATTGTTTGCAACCCATTATCACGAATTGAATGAACTGGAAGAAAAGTTTCAACGGATCAAGAACTACCACATCACCAACAAAGAAGTTGGGAATAAAATCATTTTTCTTCGCAAATTGGCACCGGGAGGTAGTGTTCACAGCTTTGGTATCCATGTAGCAAAAATGGCCGGAATGCCCCCTTCATTGATCAAAAGAGCCAACGAAATTCTGCAATTGCTGGAAGAACAACGAGGCTCCGGCGACCTGAAGGATCAATTAAAACAACTGCCCGCCCAAAAAGTACAGCTCAATATTTTTGATGTGCATACGCAAACGTTTGAAGAAATCAGATCGATACTGGAAGGTATTGACATCAATCGGTTAACACCGGTAGAAGCCCTTTTGAAACTGCAGGAAATTAAATCCAAACTCAAATAAACAAGCTTGCCGAAAAAAGAAGACCCGCTGTAAAGCGGGTCTTTTTAATAAGGGAGGCTGATGGGTTTCGAACCCACGGCCTTCAGTGCCACAAACTGACGCTCTAACCTACTGAGCTACAGCCTCCGTAAAGTCGGCTGCAAAAATAAAGCAATTCGACCTGATGAACAAAAACTCTTGCAGTAAAAAAAAATACGTTCTTTGCACCTCATTCTTTTAATATGAATTACTGGCTGCTCTTCATACCATTTATATCTGCATTTATCGGATGGGTCACCAACTGGGTGGCAATCAAAATGCTCTTTCACCCCCGAGATCCGAAAAAAATTCTGGGTATTACCTTTCAGGGTATTTTCCCAAAACGTCAGGAGCAATTTGCGGTGCGTTTGGGCAAACTGGTAAGCGAAGAACTTTTATCCTTCAGTGATATTGAACAAAAAATCACCAACCCGGAAAATCTGGAAAAACTGCTTCCTCAGGTTGAAGCGCATATTGATCATTTTTTAAGGGTAAAGCTCAGCGAAAGCATGCCAATGATAAGTATGTTTATTGGAGACAAAACCATAGAAAAAATGAAAACGGTTTTTGTGGAAGAGCTGCGCGAACTCTTTCCCGTTCTCATGACGAATTACCTGGGAAAACTAAAAGAAGAGCTCGATTTGGAAAAAATCGTAACGGAGAAAGTAAAGAATTTTTCATCGGATAAACTGGAATCCATCCTCTATGCCGTAATGTCCAAAGAGTTTCGCTTTGTTGAAATCATTGGTGGCGTACTGGGCTT
>CANGQQ010000132.1 GCA_947456025.1 Chitinophagaceae bacterium
AATGGCGTTTTTATCATCGGGAATTGAATAATAAACCATACCCATTTCGTATACATAACGGGCGTTTTTCACATCCAGATCAGCAGCTTTTTTATAATATGGAATGGCTTGCTTGTAACGCTCCATTTCCAGATAACTTCTGCCCAAGGTGTAAAACAAGACTGCATTGGTGGAATCTACTTCAGCTGCATACAACAATCGGTTGATTGCGTATGGATAATTCTCAAGATAGTAGTGGCACATACCGGCGATGAAATGCATTGGTTGATCTTTGTGTGCTTTTTCCCATTTTTCGGTAAAGGCCAGTGCATCTTTGTGGCGACCCAGATTGAAATACAAAGTTGCCATTTGTTGAAAGACGGTTGCATTATCCGGCTCTAAACGTATCCATCGGGTGTACGCTTCCACGGCCTGGCGGTAGTTACGCGTTTCCATCGCATAGGCCGCCATGGAACGGATAGCTTCTACATTTGTGGAATCAAACTGAACTGATTTTTCATAAAAATTCATTGCCTGTTGGATGCGACGCTCCTGCTTCGCCACATTGGCTTTGGAAAGGTAAAGAACCGAACTGTCACGATTGAGCGCATAGCCCGAGGTGTCGGCAATCAAAACGATTGCAATTGAAAAAATGAACGTTTTCATGGATACGTTTTTAGGGATTTGTTGGATTCTCATAAAATTAAACATATGAGTTCCACTACTCACTAAAACCTTGCCATTTTTTCAAATAATAAGGGTTTACTTTAGAACGATGGCACTCAAAGGAGGCAAATGCAGATTCAATTCGTACCATTTTTCTTTTTTATCTACCGTACGAATGCCAATTTCCGGGTTCCTGACATCGCCGCCGCCCCAATATTTTTGATCATCAGAGTTGAAAACTTCGCTCCATTTCGATTTTCCCTGCACATGGAGTTTCCAGTCTTTGCGCACAACCGGTGTCATGTTCAAGACTACCACAAGATCGTCTGCCGCTTTCTTGCCTTTTCGTTTGAAACTTACAACAGATTCACTGCGGTGGTTGAGATCGAGCCATTCAAATCCATACTGATTGAATTGGTTTTCATACAATGCAGGTTCTGCTTTCAATAAATGACAGAGGTCTTTTACACAATTCCGCATTCCGTTATGGGCGTCGTATTGTAACAATTCCCACTGCAATTCGCTTTTATAGTTCCATTCACTGGTAGCGCCAAACTCATCCCCCATAAACAGCAATTTTCCTCCGGGATGCGTGAACATGTAGCTGTACAACAAGCGAAGGTTTGCAAATTTTTGCCACTCGTCACCGGGCATTTTGTACAACATCGGACTTTTACCATGAACAACTTCATCATGACTGAGCGGCAACATGAAATTTTCGTCGTAATAGTACATCATGCTGAAGGCAAACTGGTCCTGCTGGTATTGCCTGTAAAAAGGATCCTGCTTGAAATATTTCAAGGTGTCGTGCATCCAGCCCATCATCCATTTCATACCAAAGCCCAACCCGTCTTCGACGGTGGGTTTACTGACGCCCGGCCAATCGGTTGCTTCTTCAGCAATGGTTTGCACATCGGGAAAATCACGGTAAATGGTGGCATTTAAATCTTTGATAAATTCGATCGCTTCCAGATTACCGTCGCCGCCAAATTCATTGGGTTCCCATTGACCTTGCTGTCTGGAATAATTCAATTTGAGCATGGAAGAAACTGCATCTACGCGTATTCCGTCAATATGATACTGGTCCAGCCAAAAACGGGCACTGCTGATAAGGAACGACTTGACCTCCCCTCTTTTGTAATTGAAAATGTAACTGTTCCAATCGGGATGGTACCCTTTACGCATATCGGCGTATTCATAGGTATGTGACCCGTCAAACATGAACAAACCATGTGCATCATAAGGGAAATGAGAAGGCACCCAATCGAGGATGACCCCAATGCCAGCCTGATGAAAGGCATCAATCAACGCTTTAAACTGTTGAGGTGACCCGTACCGGGAAGTAGGTGCAAAATAACCCGTACCCTGATAGCCCCAGCTTCCATCAAACGGATGTTCCATAATGGGCATCAGTTCCACATGGGTAAATCCCATTTCCTTGACATAGGGCACCAGACGCTCTCTGAAGTAGTCATAGGAATGATACACTTCTTCATTGTACTTATCCGGACGCATCCAACTGGCGAGATGTACTTCGTACACGCTCCAGGGTGCATCCAGTTTATTGTGTTCTTTTCTGCTATGCATCCATGCCTGGTCGCTCCACTGATAGTCCAGATTCCAGGTAATGGATGCTGTTTTGGGTCGCACTTCCCAAAATGAGGCATACGGGTCGCCCTTATCCAAACGTTGCCCTGCAAACCCATGAATATGGTATTTATACACTTCTCCTTTCACAAAATGCGGAATGAACCCTTCCCAGATACCTGAATGATCCAGACGTACATGCAGCGGATGTGCTTCGGTATTCCAGTCGTTAAAATTTCCGACAACCGAAATATAAGTGGCATTGGGTGCCCACACCGCAAAATAATACCCTCTTACGCCCTGTACTTCCATTTCGTGCGAGCCAAACAATTCGTAACAACGGTAATTGGTTCCGTTTTGAAAATTGGCAATATCATCGCCTTCAAAGCGGGAGTAGTTCCAAACCGGCTGAGCTGTATCAATAAAATGAAAATCTTCGTAACGCATGGGTTTGTTTTTTGGACTTGCCTTCTTTGCCGGGATTGCCGATTTCTTCACGGAACCGGATTGCTTTCCTGCCGGTTTCTTTTCAACAGATTTTTGTCCCTTCCCGGTTACGGCTTCAGGTGATTTCATTTTTGCCGGATTCGCCTTTGTGCCGACCGATTTTTTCACTTGCTTTTTTACTGTTGATTTTGACGAATCAGAAGTCGTTTTTTTTGCTTTTGCCATATATCAGATGTTTGCCGGTACCAAAACGGTTTCCAAAATTGATGCTGAAATTACGTACGTATTTTATAATATCAAATACTTGCAGAATCAATTCATAAATAATTAAAAAAGAGCTCTGCGGCAAGCAATACCTATCGACAAAAAAACGGCGATTTTCAATCGCCGTTTCAATTTATTTACGCAGTTCCAACACCAGATTGGAAAAAGGACTTAATGTAACCGATGTTCCAAGCGGGGAAACGGTACCGTTTGCCACATCCAGTGCACCGGAATAAGAACGGGTCATTTCTTCGAAGCGTTTTAAATCCAGTGTAACAACTTTATCGTTGGTATTCATGATGCACATGACTCTTTGATTGTTGGTGTACCTGAAATAGACATACACGCCGTCAACGGGCAGATATTGCATCATCTTTCCGGTTTTTAATGCAGAAGATGTTTTGCGGTAGTTTGCCAAACGCTTGATGTAATCAAAAACAGCATTCTCTTTTGGCGAGCGTCCCGTTGCTGTGAATTTATTCAAAGAATCGCCGGCCCATCCGCCCGGAAAATCCTGACGTACATAGCCATCGTTTGGAGAAGTAAATCCGGTCATCAAAACCTCTCCGCCATAATACAACTGCGGAATTCCTCTGCAGGTCAACAACCAGGCAAGCGACATTTTATATTTAGCGGTATCCTCTCCTATCACCGAATAGAATCGTGCAATATCATGATTGTCGAGAAAGATCACCTGACGCATAGGGTTTCTATAGACAACATCCTGAGCCAGTGTCGTGTATAATTTATTGACGCCTTCTGTCCATCCGAATTTTTCATTGCATGCAGGTGTAATGCCGTAAAACAGGGTTTGAAAATCGGTGGTTGCGTGCAAATTGCTTTTGTAACCAATTCCATAATTATTTTCACAGAAATAGCTTTGATTGATCACGCCATGCACCCAGGTTTCTCCAAAGATGCTGATGGCAGGATATTCGTCGTACAACGCTTTGTTACAACGATTCATAAAGGCGAGGTCGTTGTAAGCGTAGGTATCAATACGCCATCCGTCAATTCCAAATTCCTCAACACTCCAGATGGCATGCTGGATCAAAAAATTTGCGACAAAGGGATTGCCCTGATTCCAATCCGGCATACTGGTTACAAACCACCCATCACTCATAATCTTTTTATCTTCCGGTGCGGCGTAGGGATCAAAAAGCGTTTGGTCTTTAAAACTGGTTTGAGTAAACTGAGGCCAGCGATGGAACCAGGTACTGTCCGGCATGTCTCTGAACAAATGATGCTCCAGTCCAACGTGATTATACACAGCATCCTGAATGACCTTGATGCCTTTGGCGTGTGCTTTCTCAACCAATCTTCGGTAAGCCGTATTACCGCCTAAACGCGGATCCACACGATAATGATTGGTAAACGCATATCCATGTTCGGTCCTTTCCGGCATATCGTTTTCCCAAATCGGATTGAGCCAAATAGCTGTAACTCCGAGATCCGACAGGTAGTCGAGATGATTTTCAATCCCCGCCAGATCACCTCCGTGACGGTTAAAAACGGTATCTCTTCTGAGTGTTTGATCTTTCATGCCGGGTATGCGATCGTTGGAAGGATCGCCGTTACTGAAACGATCGGGCATGATCAGATACATCAGATCCGAAGATGTCACTCCCTGAGCATAGGAATTCCCTTTACCACTCCGGCGTTGATTTAAAGTAAAATTGTACTGATCTACCCGTGCGCCCTGACGTGCCTTGATTCCAATGGTACCGGGCTTTGCTGTCGGCAGAATGGTAACATCCAAAACGATGTAATTCTTATTTTGAAAACGATTGATTTTCACCATTTGAACACCGGGATGATTCAGTTCAAAACGTGTTGCATTTCCCACGTTGGGCCCATGCAGCATGATCTGAATTTTATTGTACTTCATTCCGATCCACCAGTTTGATGGATAAACCTGTACTTGCTGTGCTGTGAGCGATACCGACAAGAGCATTGCACACAGCAATGCTTTAAAATATATATGCTTCATTATTTTACATGCTTTTGTAGTTCATCAGAAAACGGCTTTCCTTATTCGCCGCCTTTAATTACAAATTTGGCCAAAATACCGGCAAGCGCCATCGACACACCTGCCAATCCGATTACATTGATGGCATTGCTGCCCAGAGCCGTTAGTGCAACACCACCCAATAAACCGGCAACAATTTGCGGAATGGTAATGGTGGCATTGAAAATACCCATGTACACGCCGGTTTGTTGTGGTGGTAATGAAGACGAAAGGATGGCATAAGGCATCGCGAGAATGGCTGCCCAGGCAATCCCCACTCCCACCATAGAGAAGAATAATACATTCTTATCTTTTACAAAGACCATTGAAAGCAATCCCACACCTCCTGCAAGTAAAGAGAGCATGTAGGTGTTCTTACGTCCAAACCGATCGGCCAAACGTGTCAACACGAGAGAAAACAGTGCGGCAAATACACTGTACGCCGCAAAGATGACACCAGTCCAGTTTCCGGCCTCATTGAATTCTTTTGAAGTGGGGTCGGTCGTTCCCCAGATGTTCTGGGCAATTCCCTGTGTGGTAAACACCCACATTAAAAACAAAGAGAACCAGGAAAAAAATTGTGTGACGGCCAGTTGCCACATGGTAGGCGGAATATTTTTCAACAAATCGATAAACTTCATTTTCACGGGTTCTTCCGCATCGATATTGTTGTATCGGGCATATTCTTCGGGCGGATACTCCTTGGTCCTGAACGAAGTCCAGAGCACACTGAGCAGTAAAGCGCCACCACCAAAATAAAAGGACCAGATGACAGCCGGAGCTACTTTTGCACCGGGAGCAGGTTCATTTGATACGCCGTACCAGGTCAACAAAAAAGGAAGCAACGATCCCACCACTGCGCCGGCATTGATCAAAAAACTTTGAATGGAATACCCTTGGTTACGTTGACCTTCCGGAACCATATCACTCACCAATGCACGAAAGGGTTGCATGGTAACATTGAAGGACGTATCCATCAGCAACAACATGGTTGCTCCAAAAAGCAAGGGTGGCAATAGGGATGCGAACTGTTCTGAGTTGGGCATAAAGAACATCGCAGCGGCAGATACGATCGATCCACCCAAAATAAAGGGAACCCTACGTCCGAGTCGGGTCCA
The DNA here is from genome assembly GCA_947456025.1 of Chitinophagaceae bacterium. GTDB lineage: Bacteria > Bacteroidota > Bacteroidia > Chitinophagales > Chitinophagaceae > Lacibacter. The sequence goes on from CANGQQ010000132.1 coordinate 6,070, forward strand.
TGTTTTG
>CANGQQ010000133.1 GCA_947456025.1 Chitinophagaceae bacterium
AATCGTTTGCGACAATAGGGACATTTCTTCCAGGCGGTTTTAGGACATTCGTCTCCTCCAATGTGTATGTACGGCGAAGGGAACAGTGCGGCTACTTCTTTTAATACGTTTTCCAGAAACAAGAAGGTTGATTCTTTACCCGGACAAAGTACATCCTCAAATACGCCCCAGGTTTCCTGCACAAGTTTTTTACGTCCTTGTTTTTGCTCGGCGATGCTTTTTTTTGAAAGAGTTCCAAATGGAATGGTTGTTGGTTGATTGGGAAAACAACTGAGATGGGGATAGGCAGCAATGGCGGCACTGCTGTGTCCCGGCATTTCAATTTCAGGTATAATTTCAATACAACGTTCCTTTGCATAGGCTACGATTCTTTTGATTTCTTCCCGGGTATAAAAACCGCCATACGCTTGGTTGTTGTTGCCGGTTCCGGGATACCGACCGATAATGGTACCGTTTCGTTTGGCGCCTGTTTGTGTGAGCCTTGGATACTGCTTGATTTCAATTCGCCACCCCTGATCATCGGTCAAATGCCAATGAAACGTATTGATTTTATGAAACGCCAACAAGTCGATAAAGTTTAAGATTTCGGCTGCCGAAAAGAAATGTCGGGCCACATCCAGATGCACCCCTCTGTATGCAAAAGCCGGTTTGTCGAGGATGTTCACACAGGGTAAATCAAATGCAGCCGATTGCAGCACCGCTTCCTGAACGGGTATCATTTGCAGCAATGTTTGTACGCCATAAAACAGGCCTTTACGATTTCCTGTTACACGAATTTGATGTTGAGACATCTTCAATTCATAGCCTTCCTCTGCATAAGAACTATCATAGTGCAAACTGATGGCGTTGCTTTCAGGTGTTGGTTGTATAAACTGCATTTGAAACTGTACGCCGGTGAGTTTATACAATTGATTGATACAATAGCGGGCTGTTGATTCACCGGTTTGGGAGTCGTAAAGTATTCGAAGTTCTTTATGAAAGTGAAAACTATCGCCGGTAACAAGTAGCTGCTCGGGCTTTGGAATGATGTGAAACGGATCCTGTGCACGGGTTGTGAGGGCCATCAATAAAAGAGCGCTGAAGAAGGTCGCTCTGAATCGGATGGTGAAACGATAAGGCATAGTTGTTGGTTTTATCGTTTTTCACTCCATTCCTGGGTTGCAATCGTTGTCCATGTTCCATCAATGAGTTTCAGCAGCGAGATGATTTGAGCTGGAAACGAAGCATTGAACGACTCCTTTGAAAAGTGCGACCAGGCTTTTACAAACATATCCGGCGATACATCGCGGTTGGCTATGGTTACATGCGGCTTAAAGGGTCTGCTGTCCGGTTGAATCATCTCCGGAAAGGCATTATGGAAATAACGCTCGGCATCGTTTCGTAGGGATCCCAGTTCCGGGTTTTCTTCAACCCGTATGTAGAGAACCCGGTCGCCAAAATGCGAGAAACCATTCATGTCAATTTGAAGTTCCTGTTGTTGTGAGCGAAAGGCATGAAACTGCAATTCCAGTATTTGTTGTTGTGTTTCTTCCAGCCAAAAGGGAGGAATCAGTGTAAGATGTCCGGGAGATCGCAGGGCCGACCTGCATCCAAATTGACGGCGCATCCATTGCTTGTGTACCAGCACTTGCTCATCAATGGAAGGCGGACAATTAATGGCAATAAAATAAAGGCGGCTGGTTGCTGTTCTTGTCATGATCCGGGCGGAGGTTAAGTGGTTTGTATCCGTTACTCTAATTTAGAACTGTTTTGGGGATTATCGAATGAAAACATCCTGTACATGTGGCAAAAAAAACGCCCCATTGAAGGGGCGTTGTATTAGGTCGTGCATTGGTATTATTCCACAACAGATACTTTGATCAGGTTGGTGGGTAAATGCAAATGAACAGGGGTGCTTCCGGTATTCACAACGATATCGCCTGCTTTCAGGAACCCGCGTTCTTTTAAAATATCAATTTGATCTTTGATGATTTCATCCACACTTTCCTCTTCTGCGTAATAAATGGCTCGTACACCCCAGCTGAGACTTAGTTGATTGACCAGTGTATGCTCTTTTGTGAAAATGTACAGTGGCGCTTTGGGACGGAATGAACTGAGCATAAAGCCGGTGTAACCGCTTTGCGTCATGCCAATCAGTGCATTGGCCTGTACGTCTTTTGAAATTTCGCAGGCATTGTAACAAATGGCATCACTTAAAAACGAAGGTGAATGCGGTTGAGGTTTCAGATCTTCCTCACGGTCGTAATTGTAATAGGCACTGCTTTCCACTTCTTTGATGATGTTGCACATCGTTTCCACAACGAGAGTAGGGTGTTGTCCGGTTGCCGTTTCTCCGCTCAACATAACGGCATCGGCGCCTTCGAGTACGGCATTGGCAACGTCCGTAATCTCACTGCGGTTGGGTTTTACGCGGTCGATCATGCTTTCCATCATTTGTGTGGCAACGATCACCGGCTTGGCCCTGTGGATGCATTTCTTGATGATCTCTTTTTGGATCAACGGCACTTGCTCAACGGGCAGTTCAACACCCAAATCGCCCCGGGCAATCATGATCCCGTCGCTTTCCAGTATGATGTCGCGGATGTTGGCAACGGCTTCCGGCTTCTCGATTTTAGCAATGATTTTGGTCTTGCTTTTACGTTCTTCCAGTTTGTTGCGGAGTATGATGATGTCTTTTACATTTCGTACAAAGGATAACGCAACCCAGTCCAGTTGTTGATCAATGATAAATTCCAGATCGGCAAGGTCTTTTTCGGTAAGGGCCGGAAGTGAAATTTTTGTATCGGGTAAATTGATTCCTTTTTTGGAAGAAAGACGACCACCCAGTGTGACTTCCACCTGTACATCATTGGATTTGGTGATGCTCACAACACGCACTTCCAGTTTACCGTCGTCAATTAAAATGATATTGCCCGGTTTTACATCTTTGTGCAAATTGGGGTAGGAGACATAGATCTTTTCTTTGGTGCCAATTGTTTTCTCATTGGTGAAAGTCAGGATGTCACCTGCTTTTACATCGATTCCTCCATTTTCCATTTCACCAACACGCAGTTTAGGACCTTGCAAATCGCCTAAAATCGCGATGTTAAACGGCTCGGTCTTGTTGATGTTGCGAATGTGTTCAATGATTTTTGCTTTGTCTTCATGCGCACCGTGCGAGAAGTTTAACCGAAATACATTCACGCCTGCTCGCACCAGATCCAGTATCTGGTCGTATTGATCACAGGCCGGTCCTACTGTCGCAACAATCTTTGTACGGTGATTGATGTGCTTGAGGGCCGCTTCTTTATCCATTTCTTTGTGCAGATATTTGGAAACGTTCTTTGACATACGCGTTAAACTATTTTACGGGTTAATTGATACAGTAATCGATTGGTTCAAATAAAAAAGGAGTGCCTTACGGAGACTCCTTAAAATTATGTTTTAACTGGCAAGAATTCGAACAATTTTCATCCATTCCTCACTTACTTTTTGTTTGGCCTTGATTGCTTTATCCAAGGGGGTATAGTGAAGTTTGTTGTTCAAGATGCCAATCATGGTATTGTGTTTTCCTTCCAGCAACGACTCAACGGCTGCATAGCCCAGTCTGCTTGCAATAACACGATCCAGACAAGAAGGCGAACCTCCTCTTTGAATGTGCCCTAAGATGCAAACCCTTGTGTCCATATGGGGTAAACGTTCTTTCAGGATAGCCGCCACTTCGTTTCCGCCACCTGTTTCATCGCCTTCCGCCACAACGATCATGTTCACCAGTTTTTTCCGTTTTTCTTTTTCTTCAAGTGAGTCGATGATGAATTCCAGATCGGTTTTGGTTTCCGGTATTAAAATATGTTCTGCTCCGGTTGCAATTCCACTGTGTAAAGCGATGTAGCCAGCATCCCGCCCCATCACTTCAATGATGAATAGACGATCGTGCGCATCGGCTGTATCACGGATTTTATCAATGGCTTCAATAGCCGTGTTGACTGCCGTATCAAAACCGATTGTAAAATCGCTTCCGGCGATGTCTTTATCGATGGTTCCGGGCAATCCGATACAGGGAATGTCAAATTCATTGGAAAACTTCTGTGCACCTCTGAAACTTCCGTCACCACCAATGATGACCAAACCATCAATACCGTGTTTTTTCAGGTTCGTGTATGCTTTCTTTCTTCCTTCTTCGGTTAAGAAATCTTTGCTTCGGGCCGTTTTTAAAATCGTGCCTCCTCTTTGGATGATGTTGGCTACACTTCTTGAGTGCATGGGCACGATGTCGTCGTCAATCATACCCTGATAACCACGCATAATGCCAAAAACTTCCATATTGTGATAGAGTCCTGTACGTACGACCGCCCGAATGGCTGCGTTCATTCCGGGGGCGTCACCTCCTGATGTTAGTACGCCGATTTTCGTTACTTTTTTACTCATTGTTTGATACGTTAGAAAACTTGGTTTAAGTCCAGTTTCATCCGGTAAACACTCCGGAAAATTCAAAATGAACCTTTGGTTAACTGCTTTGTTGATTTGTCTTAAGACTTCCCTTTTTTAGTGCCGCGTCTTACTACAAGTTTGAAAAGCGGTCAAAATTAAGGAAATGGCTAATAACGATTGTTTGTAATTGGAAAGCGAATTTATACTGTGTTTTTTGTTGGAGTATCTGATTCGGGTTTCTATGAAATTTGTTAATTCTGTATTGAATTTGAAACAATTGTAGATTTATGCTTTTCTTCATGTGCAAAATCGATTACCGGACAGAATGCGTGCGTTCGACGAATTAGAAATTCAACATCATCAGGATTTCTGTTTGTAATGTGTCTGACAGGTAGCAGATGTCAAACAATAGAAAATAAACAAATGAAACTATTTGTTACCGGAGCCAATGGAATGCTGGGGCAGCATCTGATTCGACAGCTTGCCGAAGAGGGAAAGTTCCAGCTTCACATTACGGGTAAAGGAACCAACAGGGTTTCTTATGGCAAAACCAGCAATGTTACCTACCATGCATTGGATCTTACGGATTTTAAAAAGGTACAGGCGCTGGTAGAAAAAGTGCAACCCCATATCATCATTCATGCAGGCGCTTCCACGCAACCCAATGATTGTGCAAACGATCCTGCACAATGTTGGAAAGTGAATGTGGGTGCAACGCGTTCGCTTCTGCGAGCTGCTCAAAAAACAAAATCCTATTTTATTTATGTCAGCACTGATTTTGTGTTCGACGGTCAAGACGGTCCTTATGATGAAACGGCCATTCCCAATCCGGTAAACCATTACGGCGAAAGCAAATTATTGGCCGAAGAAATGGTTGAAATGAGCGGATTGCATTGGGCCATTGCACGAACGGTTTTAGTGTACGGGAATAAAGTGCCCGGTGGCAGATCCAATTTTGTACTATGGGTGGATGATCATCTGAAAAAAGGACTTCCCATCAAAGTGGTTGATGACCAGGTTCGCACTCCAACGTATGTCGAAGATCTCTCTAAGGGGATCATTTTGATGATGCTGAAACATGTGAAGGGGATTTATCATATTTCAGGAAAGGATACGTGTACCCCTTATGAACTGGCGTTAAAAATTGCGTCTTTGAGGGGTTACGATCCGGGCTTGATCACCCGTGTTACGTCCGACACTTTCATTGAACCGGCAAAAAGGCCTTTGAAAACGGGCTTCATCATTCATAAAGCTGTTCGCGAATTGGGTTATGTACCCCTTGGACTGGAAGAAGGACTTCGGGTGGTTCTTACCCGTCACCACAATACGGATTAATGCTTTTGTACCGCCACAGGAACTGCCGCATGTTGAATGAAATCTTAACAATGTTGTACTTGAAAAAGATGTAATTTATACCTGTGAATCAATGGTCGCGTTATACCAACAATCAAGCACGCAAGGCACTGACATCGTTCAGGAAATACATCCGCTCCAATGAGGAAGA
>CANGQQ010000134.1 GCA_947456025.1 Chitinophagaceae bacterium
ATATGCTTCGAAAAAACAGTTATAAATGGCACCGGATCAGCAGTCTGATAATTGCCATACCCGTATTACTCTGGGCCATCAGCGGCTTTATGCATCCCCTCATGACCACCATAAGACCGGCCGTGAGCACACAGTTTATTCGTCCGGACTCGATCGATGGATCAAAAATCAATCTTTCCTTACGCGAAGCCCTGGAACGCAATGCCATCGACAGCTTTCACAACTTTCGTATCATCCACATCGACACCAATTGGTTTTATCAGGTTCAAATTAAAGCCAACACCCATCCGGTTTACCTGAGTACACGTAACGGCAAGAAGTTAAAAAACGGAGATGCCCTTTATGCGCAACATCTGGCACGACTGTTTCTGGAAGGCACACCAACAAAATCATCGGAATTAAAAGAAACAGGCACGACCAACTCAAATACGGCAGACAACAGCCAAAACCTTCAACCGAGTGAACTGCCGGCAGCAACACACGACTGCTGCGATGCAGCTACCGCATGCGTTCTCAAAAACGCCAAAGGCACTAAAGTGAAGCGTGTAGAAGCCCTATCAGATTTTGACGCAGAGTACCGTTCCATCAACCGGTTGTTACCGGTTCATAAAGTATCCTTTGACCGTGCAGACGGCATCAGAATTTATGTTGCCACCTTCGGCAACCAGTTTGCCTATGCTGTTGATGATAAACGCGCCCGGTTCGACACCATTTTTGCACTGTTTCACAACTGGAGCTGGATGGATGCGGCCGGTTCGTTGAAATACCTGCTCATGACCGTACTCTTGCTGCTTACTCTTGTAACCACCTTTCTTGGATTGTACCTTTTTTTCACAACGAAATCCAAAAAAAGCAACGGCCATGCAATGGTAAAAGCACGGAACAATCATCGATGGACAGCCGTAGCAGTTTCCTTGTTTACAATCTTGTTTGCCTTCAGCGGCGCCTTTCATGCCATTGAGAAATTAAAAAAAGATACGCGTCATTTGTATTTCAATAACCAAACAATAGCCACTGCAACCGCTGATTGCAAGCCGGCCCTGTTAAGGGAGCACATTCATCAACCCATCACCAATATCAGCGCGGTACAAATGAACGATACCCTGTACTGGCAAATTACGAAACAAGAAAAATCCAAACACGTATCCGGCAAACAGGACGGACGAAAAGACCAGATGAAAAACAAATCGGTGCCACCACCCAATGCACTGTATTTGAAAGCCTCCGACTTATCGACATTGCATGATGGTGAAAAAACATACGCTTCCTATCTGGCAGGCCTGTTCAGTAAAAACAACGTATCCGCTATTCGTTCCATTAACGCTATCACACGCTTCGAAGGTGAATACGGTTTTGTAAACAAACGACTTCCGGTGTGGAAGGTTCAATATGAATTGAATGACAAGGAACGCTATTACATTGAAACGGCAACCGGAAAACTGGCTGTAAAAATTCAGGACCGTGATTTATACGAAGGATACAGTTTTGCGCTGCTACACAAACATCACTTCATGGATTTTGCCGGCAAAACCGGACGCGATATCAGTACGATGTTTTGGGCGATGGCCGTTGTGGTAATGATTGGATTTGGAATCGTGCTCTACTTAAAAACCAGAAGTAAACGAAAGTCATCCTGATACATCTACAACAGGCATTTCAGAAAAAATCCCGGACTAAAATTTCGGACATTGCAAACTCCGGATGAATGTTCCGGGATTTTTCTTGATGTACTGCAACGAAATTTCGATTCCGCCCCTTCGTCTTGATGCAGCAGCCAATGTTGAAACATTAATATCGTACGAAAATCCCAAACGAAAATCACCGAACTCGATTCCTACATACGGTATCACCGCATCTTCCCAACGGTGCCACATACCAGCAAATACATGACGGGGATCTTCATAATCATCGGTATAATTAAATCCGAGCGCCCCTCCAAAAATCAACTCGGATGCTCCGGACTGTATTTGATATAAGCCGCTCAAAAAAACCTGCGTCGTTTCATTTAAATTCCAGTTGCCACCGCTATGAAGGGTATAACGTGGCTTCAATAAATAGGTTGTATTTAAAAAGCTCACACTTGGCCGATTGAGATGATAGCCCGATAATCCAACGTATACTGCTGCATGATCGTTTATGACTCCGTTGTAAATCATTCCGGCATTTACATCCGCATAACTAAGATTTAAGAAACCGTTACTGCCTATCACTTCGGCTGTATTTCCTGTAAATCCAAAACCGGTGAGTTCATCTTCAAAATTGAGCTTTCCTGCATCCAGTCGCTTTTGTGCATAGGTTGTACTAAACCCTACGCCCAATTGGTGACTACCGTTAGCATCCAAACTTTTATGGTAGGCAATGGAGGCCGTTACATAATTATGCTTGAGCACGCCATTTCCATTGACATCATACATCCCCATTAATCCAATGCCAAAGCGATCATGTTCCGGAATACGATGTTGCAAGATCGCCCAGTCGGCAGAAACCGTACCCGTACGAAATGCATTGTTTAAAACGGGCCATTGATTACGGTAATTACCTGCCACCCGCAGATTGCCGTCAAATTTTCCGGTAAGCGCCGGATTCAACGTTAATGGGGATGCGAAAAACTGAGAGAAATGAGGATCCTGAGCCCACGTAAACGTATGCACAATCAACAAAAAGGTCAACAACCAATAAAGACGTTTCAGCATAAATTAGTTTCAGATGATAAACAGTAAATGACCATGAAACGTTCTTAAGCAAACAGTTCATTTACTTCAACCGATATAGTCAAATCAATTCTGCAATTTCATTCCAAAAGCCAGATCGCCGGCATCACCCAAACCCGGCACAATATAACTTTTGGCCGTGAGTTCTTCATCAATAGCGCCGCACCAGATCTTGACCTGTGGCTCATTCCGTTTCAGATATTCAATACCAACGGTACTGGCGATGGCGCAAACAACATGGATTTCCGATGGCTTGCCCTCACCGTTCAAACGTTGCAAGGTTTTAACAAGAGAGGCGCCTGTGGCCAGCATGGGATCGGCAAGAATCAGAATGCGTCCGTCGAGTTCGGGACTGGTCACATAGTCCAGACTGATTTCAAAGGTTCCGTCGCGGTGGTGTTTCCGGTAGGCTGTGATAAAAGCATTATCGGCACGGTCAAAGTAATTGAGGAGCCCCTGATGCAAGGGCAAACCCGCACGCAGGATGGTTGCCAGTACCGGTTGCTGTGCCAACACCTTACAGATGGAAACTCCCAGCGGCGTGGTCACCTCTTCTTCTTTCCAGGCAAGTGTTTTGCTGATTTCATAAGCAGCCACCTCTCCCAGCCGTTCCAGATTACGCCTGAAACGCATTCGATCGTTTTGAGTTGAAACGTCTCTGATTTCGGACATCCAGTTACTGACCAGTGAATGTTGTTCACTTAAATTGATTAGCATAACAAGTGTATTAAGTGTTTCAGTCAAGCCGTGCTGTTCAAAATTTCAATCAACGAATCGAAATTCAAACCTTCATTCTACAGTTGCATGACTTACTTTTACAAAACTAATTCTTAATCAGCCGTTGCAACAAAAAAAGCAACGAAAAAGCAACTGGAATCATGACGTATAGGGCAATTGGACTTATGAGTGGAAGTTCACTCGATGGATTGGATCTTGTTTTTACAGAAATCAGTGTTTCCGGCAACAATTGGTCCTACCGGATCCTGCATTCCGATTGCCGTCCTTATTCCTCCGAATGGAAAGAGCGCTTGCAAAATGCAACAACATTATCGGCCGAAGCCTATCTCCAACTACACAGTGATTACGGTCATTTATTGGGCAGTATGGTCAACGATTTCATTGCAGCACACGGACTGGAATACAAAGTGCAACTGATCTGTTCGCATGGCCATACAACATTTCACCATCCGGCTGCCGGCTACACGCATCAGTTGGGGGATGGTGCCGCCATTGCTGCCAAAACAGGCATTCATGTGGTGAGCGATCTTCGAAATATAGATGTGGCACTCGGCGGACAAGGTGCGCCCATTGTTCCAATTGGCGAATTGAAATTGATGCCGCAGTTCAACTACTACCTCAATCTGGGAGGCATCGCCAACCTTTCGGCCCATACCAGCCCTTATACCGCATTTGATGTTTGTCCGGCCAACCGTGTCCTGAATTTGCTGGCACAGGATGAAGGAATGGAATACGACAACAAGGGCATGCTTGCTGCGTCCGGAACGCTTCAGTCCGATCTTTTGGAACAACTTCACGCCTTACCGTATTACAAAAAGACCTTTCCAAAATCACTTTCCAATTCCTTTGGAACGGATACCATCTATCCGCTTTTAAAGCAATCGGGCTATTCAACTGCCGATCTGTTAAGCACTTACACCGAGCACATTGCGGATGAAATACGAAACGCCTTGCAACTGCTGACCTCAACACCGGTAGCAGAACAACAACAATTGCTGGTAACGGGCGGAGGGGCGTTCAACGATTTTTTAATCCAACGACTCACCGATAAATTAAAAGGCATCAACATCCATACCGTTATTGCCGAACCGGAACTGATTCAATACAAAGAAGCCCTGATCATGGCCTTTCTGGGTGTTTTGCGTTGGAGAGAAGAAACCAATGTGCTGCAAAGTGTAACCGGTGCCTCGCGCAACAGCATTGGAGGTGCTGTATGGATGGGGCAGCCCTGGTAGTTTACCCGACACAATCATTTTAGAAACTGATCCGCATCATCGGAGGAATTTGGAGCCAACCTTAACTTCAATGGATGATGAACGGACTCTCCGGTAACAGTTCTATGTCCCTTTCAGAAGAGCGAAAACGTTTTCTGGAATTGCAAGCTGCATTTCGGATGCAGTATGAACAAGTGTTCCCCGACAGAATGGCGCCGCGCTGCGTGATCATCATTCCCAGCCTTACTCTGGATCAGGAAATACTGGAACGGGTCAAAGGGCATTTTTTTTATGAGGAGCGGATGTTGTGTCTGCTCATGCTGCTCCGTATGCCGCATACGCATGTCACCTATGTTACAAGTATACCCATAGATCCGGTCATCATCGATTATTATCTGCATTTGTTACCGGGCATCACAGGGTATCATGCACGCAAGCGGTTAACCTTACTGAGTTGCTACGATGCATCTGCCATTTCGCTTACCGATAAAATTCTCAGTCGGCCACGCTTATTGCAACGAATCAGAGAAAGTATTCCGCATAAGTATCCGGCTCATATTGCTTCGTTTGTGGTAACCGAGAAAGAACGCACACTCTCCGTTCAACTCAATGTTCCTGTTTATGGAACCAATCCCGACCTCAGCTATCCGGGAACGAAAAGCGGTAGCCGTAAGCTGTTCAAAGCGTGTGGCATTCCCGTACCCGACGGCTATGAAGATCTTCATACCGAGGAAGATTGCGTCAACTGCCTTACGTTGCTGAAACAAAAACATCCATTGCTTCAAAAAGCGGTTTTAAAATTGAATGACGGCTTTTCGGGTGATGGGAATGCGGTTTTTTCCTACGAAGGTTGTCCGGTCGGCTCCGGTTGCAGGTCCTTTATCCGGGAGCAACTTCCGCTCCGGTTGCGCATCGTTGCGGAACGCCTCAGCTATCATACCTTTTTTGAGAAAATGGAACAAATGGGCGGGATCGTAGAAGCCTTCATTGACGGAAGCGTGAAAGCCTCCCCTTCGGTTCAATGCAGAATCACTCCCTTAGGTCAATGCGATGTGCTTTCCACGCATGACCAATTGCTGGGGGGCGAAAGCGGACAAGTTTTTCTGGGCGCCACCTTTCCGGCCAATCATGAATATGCCGCCGAACTGGGCGCTATCGGCTCTCAGGTTGCCGAAGCGCTCAAAGAACATGGAGCCATAGGACGCTTCGGAATTGACTTCATGAGTGTGAAAGAAAACGGACGATGGA
>CANGQQ010000135.1 GCA_947456025.1 Chitinophagaceae bacterium
ACCTTGATTGGAAACGGTTCAATGTGCATCGATCAGAAACGTGCCGAGATCGACCCATTCTCCTTCGCCCATTTTAAATCGTTCCAAATCTTTTAATGAAAGATCTTCGAGTACTTTACTTGTAAAAATGATCTTGTTTTTATTTAATATCACGAAGAAAAAATCAGGCTTTGCTTCATGAAAGGCGGCTTCATTTACAAATGCATCGTGGGCAAACGTGATACGGATCCGACCTTCTTCATCCAAACGGCTTTCGCCCAGATAATCGTTGTCAACGACGTCTTTATCGTATAGTCGTACTACATAATCGTTACCGGTCAAAGGTGCATCCGCTCCTTTCACGATAAAACGGGCTGTGACAATTAAATCCGGCTCTTTATTCAAAGTAAAATCGGTCATAAAGCGTGTTGTCTGTTGATAAAGTTACCTATAAATCTGCTTGTTCTTACTTATCGTGTTCAATGAAAAACACATTGATTGTTTCAATGCGGTCTAATCGTCCAGTTTCAAGACCGCCAGAAAGGCTTCCTGAGGGACTTCTACATTCCCGATCTGACGCATTCGTTTCTTTCCCTCTTTTTGCTTTTCGAGGAGTTTTCGTTTCCGACTGATATCACCTCCATAACATTTTGCCGTTACGTCTTTACGGATAGCGGAAATGTTCTCACGTGCAACGATTTTAGCTCCGATTGCAGCCTGTATAGCGATCTGAAACTGTTGACGCGGAACCAGTTCTTTTAACTTTTCACAAAGTTTTCGTCCAAAATCATGTGCACGACTACGGTGAATCAATGCACTTAAGGCATCTACTTTGTCACCGTTCAACAGAATATCCATTTTTACGATGTCGGCTTCACGCATTCCAATGGGTGAATAATCAAATGAAGCGTAGCCGCGTGTTTGACTTTTCAGCTTATCATAAAAATCGAAGACAATTTCGGTGAGCGGCATTTCAAAAGTTAATTCAACTCTTGATGGCGTTAAATAGCTTTGATTGATGAGAATGCCGCGTTTGCCCAAACAAAGTGTCATGATGTTACCAATATAGTCCGGCTTGGTAATGATTTGAGCACGTATAAAAGGCTCTTCAATACGATCCAGAGCTGTAGGATCCGGCATTTCGGAAGGATTGTTGACCAATACTTTTTCACCACGTGTGGAATAAGCTATAAAACTTACGTTGGGAACGGTTGTGATGACCGTTTGGTTGAATTCTCGCTCAAGCCGTTCCTGGATGATTTCCATGTGTAATAATCCCAGAAAACCGCATCGGAAACCAAAACCCAGCGCTTGAGATGTTTCCAATTCAAAGGTCAATGAAGCATCGTTTAACTGTAGTTTGTCCATACAGTCGCGTAATTCTTCAAAATCTTCGGTTACAACCGGAAAAATTCCTGCAAACACCATTGGTTTCACTTCCTGAAAACCACTGATGGGCTCCTTGGTAGGATTGCTTGCGAGTGTGATGGTATCACCTACTTTGACCTCTTTGGCATTTTTGATTCCCGTGATAAGATAGCCCACATCTCCACAGGTTACTTCCTGCTTCTCGGTCATTTTCAATTTTAAAATTCCGATTTCCGAAGCATCATAATCCTGGTCTGTACTAACAAATTTCACACGGTCACCTTTACGGATTTTCCCGTTCAGGATACGATAATAAACAATTACGCCTCTGAAACTATTAAAAACACTATCAAAAATCAATGCCTGTAACGGTTCATCGGGCTTTCCTTCGGGAGCCGGAATACGTTCAACAATGGCTTCCAGGATTTCTGCAATGCCAATGCCCGCACGTCCGCTTGCAAGCAAAATTTCTTCGGGCTTACAACCAATCAATTCTACAATTTGATCTTTAACCTCTTCAATCATTGCACCATCCATGTCAATTTTATTGATCACGGGAATGATTTCAAGATCATTTTCAATTGCGAGATATAAGTTGGAAATGGTTTGTGCCTGAATGCCCTGCGCCGCATCTACGAGCAGTAAAGCCCCTTCACAGGCTGCAAGGGCACGACTTACCTCATAGCTGAAATCCACATGACCTGGTGTGTCAATCAGGTTCAGGATAAAATCCTGTCCATCTTTATACTTGTAATTGATTTGAATGGCATGACTCTTAATTGTGATGCCCTTTTCACGTTCCAGGTCCATATCGTCCAATACCTGGTCCATCATTTCACGATCACTGATCGTATTCGTTGTCTGCAATAAACGATCTGCAAGTGTAGACTTTCCGTGATCGATATGGGCGATGATGCAAAAATTTCTGATATTCTTCATTCCGTAACCTCTATTTTCAGGTGTGCAAAAGTAACGAAAAAGGTTCAGTCACCACTCGAAAGCAAAGGAAGCTTTCATGAACCTATATCCGAATTCTTACATAAAAGGTTAAAATCGTTCAGAAGTCATTCAGCGGGTTTTACTTTTTCGGTTGCTTTTTGTAAATTAAGGTTAGAATCCTTTAATCGCATCGTTATGAAGACATTATCTGAAACCTGGTTTGCAGACGGTACCATTGATTTTGAGTTGAAAAAATATACACTCTTAGCTTATTTGCAATGTGTAAATCAATCCTTTAATGAAGTTCGACTTTATCCTCAGTTGGCGGATTTGATTTTTCATTACAACAATCTGGTAGCTTTTCGTGAGAATAAAAAGTATCTACGGGAGCAATTTCCTAAGAAACTCACCGGAATCCAGATGGAAAAACTACAATTGCTTTATGAACAAATGATCGAAGATGACGAATTGATGCAGGAATTGGAAAGTATTATCCATTATTCGATTCCTACACTCAGAACGACCATCCAGAGCGGTACTTCTATTTATGAGCAAGTGGAGCAAAGCCTCAGTATTCAACCCATTGGCCTCATTCCGCTTGATATAACGGAGGGATACCTGTTTATCAGAAGCAAAACCGATAGAGAAACACGTGTGTTTCAATATCGGTTGAGTATTTTTGAACGGCATGATGAACAATACCGCACACTCAAAACCCGGTATGTGGATTCCTGGTACAGCAATACTGTTACGACCTATGACAGTATAAAAAACGAATTGATTCGAAGTCAAAAAGAATTACTCAATCCTGCCGTTTACAGCATCGAAACGCCGCTCTCCTATCCCGTTGATGAAACTTTATTGCCTGTTGTGAGACGAAGCTTTGCCAGGTTTATCACGCTGGCGGCATAGCAACAAAAAAGCATTGTAATTTTTACAATGCTTTTGAGAATGTTGTATCAAGTGATGTTGTTATTTTATTTCAATGGACTTGAAAAAACGTTCTTTTGATTCAGGAGTCGAAGTTTCTGAAGAAGCATAGACAAAGCTGTAATCTTTACTTCCAACAAAAATATTTAATGAGTAAGTCAGAATCTTTTTCCCGTTTTTATCGGCTTCAATCACGATGTCATAGGCTGTGTAATTTCCAACAGTAATGATTTTCGCTTCTTTGATTTCAGCACCGGGCAATTGCTGCGTCATTCCGGCTTTAAATTGTTCGAGAAACATTTCCTGTGTTACCATTGCCTGAAGTGTTGCCGAGTCCATACCGAATTTTGAAAAATCAATGACATTAACGGCATAGGCAGCGCTGTCTTTGGATCTGAAACTGTAGCTTAACACATTTTGTTCGTCTTTTTTCTCGGGTTCGCCGGGAATTTCGACGGATACGATTTCATCGATTGATGTTCTTTTCCATTGATTCTGGGCCATTCCGCTAAAAAAAGAGAATCCCAATACGAAGAGTAGTAATGTTTTTTTCATTGTTTGATTTTCTGTTGAAGGTTCAAAAGTAATAAAAGCTAATGGAGTGAATGTTAAAAAATCGCCAACTAACTGGTTATGGACTGTTTATTTTTAATAAACGGATTTAGAATGGGATAAAAGGTAGGTTGAGATGGCGATCGTTTAAACGGAAGCAAAATCATGGTTTTTGATTTTGCGGTGGTAATCCTTGAATAAACTCATAAAACGTAGTTTCAAAACACCCAGAATACCTTCTTTGACAATTCCTTTATTCATTTTGCTGACGCCCAATTTGCGGTCAATAAAGGTGATGGGCACTTCTTGTATTTTGAAATGGAGTTTCCATGCCGCAAACTTCATTTCAATCTGAAATGCATAGCCAACAAAAGTGATTTTATCGAGATTCATGGCTTCGAGGGTTTCTCTGCGGTAACAAACGAATCCCGCAGTGGGATCTTTTACCGGCATCCATAAAATCATCCGGGTATAAAAAGAAGCGCCTTTGGACAGTAAGATTCGATCCCATGGCCAGTTTTCAACGGCCCCGCCTTTGATGTACCTGCTTCCTACAGCTAAATCGGCACCCTCTGCTTTACAGGCATGATAAAGCCGGTCTAAATCGGCCGGATTGTGACTGAAATCGGCGTCCATTTCGCAAATAAACCGATAGCCTTTTTGCAGCGCCCACTTGAATCCGTGAATATAGGCTGTACCCAATCCCAATTTTCCTTTACGTTCTTCTAAAAAAAGGGTATCGGAAAACTGCTGTTGCAGTTCTTTTACAAGTTCTGCTGTGCCGTCCGGAGAGCCATCATCTATTACGAGAATATGAAAACCGGTATTCAATGAGAATACGGCACGGACAATATTAACGATATTGTCTCTTTCATTATACGTAGGTATGATTACAATTTTTTCCAAACGTCTTTTTGGTGCTGCAAAATAATAATAATACTTGGTTGGAAGCAATATAGCGTTTGGATTATCCTTTTTTCAACATAGTCCTGTTAAAGATTTCGGATAATTTCTGTTTCGTATGCAAGGGAAAATCACCTTTCATCATCCAGTCGTAATATTGAGGTTCCTGTTTCAGAACCAATGAAACAGGTTTTCCTTTGTGTTTTCCAAAGTTGAACACCTCTACTCCATTTTCAAATACAAATCGTCGGGCAAAATCAACTATTTGATCTTCACCTGTGAATTTCACAATCGACTCAACGGAAGCGCCCAGTTGCGGGTATCGTTTTACCTGTGCTTCCAGTACCTCAAGCGTTGCTGTAACATCCACTTCTGCACTGTGGGCACCGTGTAATTCTTTATCACAATAAAACTTATAGGCAGCGGATAAGGTTCGCTGTTCCATCATGTGGAATACCTTTTGTACATCCAGCAAATAGCGATCGCTTAATTCCAGATCTTGTCCGGTTCTTAAAAATTCTTCAACCAGTAAGGGTATATCAAAACGATTTGAGTTATAACCGGCCAGATCACAATTGGAAATAAACATTTTGATTTCATTGGCGGCCTGTTTAAAAGTGGGTGCATCTTTCACCATTTCGTCCGTAATTCCATGCACATCGCTGGATGGTTTTGGAATGGGCATTTCCGGATTAATCAGTTTTCGTTTTACCTGACGGGACCCATCCGGCATGAGCTTAACGATCGCAATCTCTACAATCCGATCCAGAGAAATATTAACGCCGGTTGTTTCAAGATCAATTACGGCAAGGGGTCTTAATAATTGTAAATGCGTAGAAAAATCGGTTTCTGGCTTGTTTTGCTCAAAACCAAGAGGTATTTGGTTGGTCATACAACAAAAATAACCAAATAAATTCCATTCAAGCACGATCATAAAACGCTGTTCTATGCGTTATACAGACAGAAGTTGCATACATTTTCAGGAAACTTCTTTATTTTTACAGAATGTAAATTCCTTTTTTTATGAAAAAAATGCTCGTTTTAATCGTTGCAGTATCCTTTGTCTCCTTGTTGGTAACTTCCTGTGCCGGAAGTCGTAAAGGAATGGGATGCCCTTCCAGTACTGTCAATCGTCCTTTTCG
>CANGQQ010000136.1 GCA_947456025.1 Chitinophagaceae bacterium
GAAAAACCATTCTATTACTTTTATGATGGTGAGCAATTTTTATTCGCCAGTGAGATGAAAGCATTGTGGGCTGCCGGAATCCGCAAAGACTGGAACCACCTCATGTTGCTCAACTATCTGGCGAACGGTCACACACAAAATGCAGTAGATGCAAGTCTTACTTTTTACAATGAAATCTTCAGTCTGCCTCCTGGCCATTATGCCACCTATGACTTGAGGCGTCGCGAATTATTTGTTCAGTTGTATTGGGACCTTGACAAACAAACACAAAAAAGTATTACAGAAAGTGAAGCTATTGATCAATTTCAAGAACTTTTTGAACGCAGTGTTCAGCGGAGATTACGCAGTGATGTACCGATAGGCACGTCCCTCAGCGGAGGCCTCGATAGCAGTGCCGTTGTAACAACCATCCAAAAAATACTCCGTACTGCAACAGATGAACAAATGCCATCACCAGCAGCCTTCACGGCAACGTTCCCGGGCTTTGAAAAAGATGAATTCCGGTTTGCAGAACAAATTACCGGACTGTACAACCTGGAGCACTTTACGACAAGTCCCACTTTGGAAGGATTCATGAACGATTTTGAACGACTGTGCTATTTTCAGGAGCAGCCCTTTAGCTCTTCCAGTGTTTATGCGCAATTCAAAGTAATGGAATCTGCCCGAAACGAAGGACGTATTGTATTGCTCGATGGTCAGGGTGCCGACGAACTGCTGGCCGGCTACAACAAATACATCCATTGGTTTTTGCAAGAGTTGGTCGGAAAATTCAAATTTGGCTTTGCCATGCAGGAACGCATTTTACTGCAACAAAATCAATACCCGTTTCAATGGGGATTTGCCAATTACCTTGCTGCATTTTTCCCTATCGTAGCAAATGCACAATTAGAAGAGATCGAGCGTAAACACATTCTTCTGCATCCACACATTAACAGAGAATATGCGCACGCTCATTATGATAAATTTTACTCGGTTCACAAACCGCCCGTAAGTAAACTCAACGACATTCTTTATTTCAACACCATGCAGCAAGGCCTTGGAGAGTTGCTGCATTATGCCGACCGAAACAGTATGGCGCACGGCGTAGAAATAAGGCTGCCGTTTTTAAGTCATGAATTGGCCGAATTTGTTTTTTCCTTACCCTCCCGATTTAAAATTCACAATGGTTACACGAAATGGCTCTTACGTTCCAGTATGAACAATCAATTGCCGGAGAAGATCGTTTATCGAACCGACAAAATTGGTTATGAACCCCCACAGATGGAATGGATGCAGCATGCAACATTCCAGGATCGGATTCAGGAAGGCAGAAAAAAACTTGTTCAATCCGGCATTTTGAATCCCGAGGTTCTGAAACAACCCGTAGCGGCCAAAAGCGCTTATGCCGCCGAAAATTATGATTGGCGTTATCTCTGCGCAGCACAGTGCTTGTAACAACAGATCTTTGCAATTGCTCACTGAATTTATTATCAATAAGCGACTGACGAAACATCAACAACAATAAAAAAAACAGCACAATGCAAAACGGAACTCAATATGTACATGCGGGGGCACATCCCGATCCTTCCACAGGAGCGATTATGACGCCCGTTTACCAAACCTCCACTTTTGTGCAGGAAGCACCGGGCGTGCATAAAGGATATGAATATGCCCGAAGCCAAAACCCCACACGTACGGCACTGGAAGAAGCTTTCGCAAGAATCGAAAATGGACGTTATGGACTTGCTTTCAGTAGCGGCGTTGCTGCAACCGATGCTGTATTAAAACTTTTAAGTCCGGGCGACGAAGTGATTTGCAGTAAAGATTTGTATGGCGGAACCTACCGGCTATTCAGTAAACTTTATGAAAAGTTTGGCATTCACTTTCACTACATAGACACAAGTGATCTTGAACAAATTCAAACTACGATCAACAATCAAACCCGCTTGGTCTGGTTGGAGACACCCACCAATCCATTACTGAACATTACAGATATTGAAGGAGTAGCTTCATTGACCAGATCGCGTTCAATTTTACTGGCTGTTGACAACACATTCGCTTCACCTTATCTTCAAAATCCGTTGGATCTGGGAGCCGATATTGTCATGCATTCTGCAACGAAATACCTTGGCGGACACAGCGATGTTATACAAGGTTGTCTGGTTGTAAACGATGCCGGTTTAAGAGAACAATTATACTTCATTCAAAAAAGTTCCGGAGCAGTTCCCGGGCCGATGGACTGCTTTTTAGTCTTGAGAGGAATCAAAACATTGCATCTTCGTATGCAGCGTCATTGTGAAAACGGTGCCCAAATTGCACACTGGCTGAGACGGCATCCAAAAGTTGCGAAAGTTTACTGGTGCGGATTTGAAGACCATCCGGGCTATGCGATCGCACAAAAACAAATGCGTGGATTTGGAGGCATGCTTAGTTTTGAACTGATGGATCAACGTCCCGAAACCACCCGGAAACTGCTGTCATCAACCAAATTGTTTGCATTGGCCGAAAGTCTTGGTGGTGTGGAATCACTGATCAACCATCCTGCAAGTATGACGCACGCCAGCATTCCCCGTGAGGAACGTATCCGAAATGGATTGAGCGATTCACTCATCCGTTTAAGTGTGGGAATCGAAGATGTTCAGGATTTAATTGAAGACCTGGAACAGGCGATCGGATCATGAAAAAGGAGCACCTGAAAACGTGGCTGGATGAACGAGCAGCATTTTACAATCGCCCTGTTTTTATTGAAACCGATCCCATTTCCATTCCCCATCTATTTCAAACAAAACAAGACATTGAAATTGCAGGTTTCTTTGCTGCTGTTTTTGCCTGGGGGAATCGCACTACCATTCTGAAAAAAAGTCGTGAATTGATGCAAGCCATGCGTATGCAACCGCATGCATTTGTACTGGATCATTCAAAAAAAGAACTGCATGCTTTGATGCAATTCAAGCACCGGACATTCAATGCAGACGATTTACTGTACTTTATCGATTGGTTGCAACATCATTATCGGGAAAACGACAGTCTTGAAACAGCTTTTTTTCCAAAAACAGGAATGTCCGTTGAAGCCGGACTGAATCGATTTAAACAATCCTTTTTTTCGAAGGAACATCTAAAACGTACAGAAAAACACATTGCGTCGCCCGACCAACAATCTGCCTGTAAACGATTGAACATGTATTTGAGATGGATGGTACGTAACGATCAAACGGGAGTCGACTTTGGAATTTGGAAAGCGGTTGAACCGTCGGCACTCATTTGTCCCCTCGATGTACATGTTTCCCGTGTCGCCCAACGGCTGGGTTTGTTGGAACGTAAGCAAGCAGATTGGCAAGCAGCTGTTGCTTTAACAGAGCGTCTGCGTACCTTTGATAAAGAAGATCCCGCAAAATATGATTTTGCACTTTTTGGAACCGGAGTAACAGAAAATCGGTTTTAAAGCTAACATCACAGAAGAATGGTAGAACCCGAAATCATAAGATCGCTTCAAAGTCAATTAGAAATTGAACTTCCCGCTCAACTCTCCTATGAAGAATTGTTAGACCGACTTGCCGTACTGATCAATGATTTGATTCAACACCGGTTTCAACACCTGGTACAATTGCTCTACCGTATCGATGTAAACGAAAGGAAACTCAGAACCTTATTACAAGAACATCCCGAAGCGGATGCCGGTCGATTGATTGCGAAACTCATTCTGGATCGTCAATTGCAAAAAATTCAAACACGATCCAACACAAAGAAAAACAATCCTGAAATCAGCGACGAAGAAAAATGGTAATGCGCCCCAATCGCTCCAATTAGTTGTCGGGGTTTATTTCCTGAACATCAATTCACTCACTTTGTCTTTATCTTCTTTTTCATGTTTTAGGTCAAACAAAGTGCCAAACACCCGATCCCACAAAGTTGTGCTTACACCAAAACCTTTGTTCTCATCTTTATAGTGGTGCAAATGGTGATTGCGCCAGAGAGACTTCATCCATTTGAATGGTGGATTCCAGGCGTGAATGGCATAATGCATGGAGCCGTAAATCAAATACCCTAACATGAAGCCCGGAAAAAAAAGAAACACATAAAGCTGCATCACTGCATACATGGCAAAAAACAAAATAGAAGATATCAAAATGCTGGGTAACGGCGGCATAAACAATCGCTGACGATCTCTGGGATAATGATGATGATTCCCATGCATGATGTAGATGATTTTCCGACCTGTTTCTGTCTCCGCTATTAGGTGAAACACGAACCGATGCATGATGTATTCAAAAAAAGTCCAGAAGAGCACGCCTGCAAAAAAGACCAGCCCCACCTGTAGATTTGAAAATGAAAAATGACGTGCAGCATAAATGGGAAATCCAACAATCAAAGGCAAGTACATTCCCCAAATAACCAGAGGATGAGTTTTGGTAAGCATCTCTACATACCGATTGCGGAATAGCTGCGCCTGCCCCTTATTGTGTATTTTTTCGAAATGCATAGCGTGTTTAACTTATTAAGCAAATTTAAGTCAGGATCAAAATTCTTCAAAAAAGACGCTTAAGAATTTCTTATAACTCCTCCCACACCTGTAATGCAAATTGCTCCAAACCCGGATCTCTTGCGCCCATTAACAGGAGCACGCAATCGTCTGTCAAGTGCGACTGTATGGCCCGGACAAACTGATTGCGATCCGAAACAAAAAACGAATTTTTACCCATTGCTGCAATACCCTGAACCAAATCGTTGGCAGAGATGTCTTTTGTTGCCGACCCGCCGGCATAGAAAATTTCACTCATCCAAATTTCATCCCGGTCACGCAAAACACTTCCGATCTCTTTGATAAAATCATCTTTCAGAAATCGTGTAGGGCCATAGCCATGCGGCTGAAACCAGGCGATTACTTTGGAGGCTAAAGGCTGACAAGCCGCAATGGAGGCGGCACATTTTGCCGGGTTGTGCGCATAATCATCCACCAGCCATACACCTCCTTTTCGTCCGATAACCTGATGTCTGCGGTAAATTCCCTCATACGATTTCAATGCTTCCGAAGCCGTCTTCAAAGGAACGCCAATCAAAGATGCAACGGTTGCAGCAGCCAAAGCATTTTCCATGTTATGTTTCCCAACGGTTTGCATCGTAAATTCAACTCCGTTGATGTCAAATGCAATCGAGAGTCCATTCTGGCGAAAATGACCGGCATGAAAAGCAGCGCTATCGGAGAGGTTTGTAGAAAAATCGTAATTGGGATGAACCGACAAGGATGCAGTTGTGGCTTGTGCTCTGTTTACAACAAAAAATCCGGAAGTGTGACTTCGGAATTGTTGAAAAATATCAATCAAAACCGGAATCTCCTGATGGTCCTTATCAATGTTCAGCAACAGTCCCACTTCAGGAGTGTACTGAACGATAGATCCGTCACTTTCATCTGCTTCAATCACCAGCCACTCACCGGTACCAACTTTTGCATTTCCGATTTTTCCTTCACGAATGATGCGTACCAATCCGGCTCCGGTGATGATGCTGGGTTGCAGTCCGGCATAATCGAGTATGTCATACAGCATAGCCGCCGTGGTTGACTTACCACTGGTGCCGCCTACAGCTATCGTTTTTTTACTTTTTGAGATCAGAGCCAGTAGTTCTGATCGTTTGATGATGGGTATTTTCAGCGACCGGGCCTTGATTACCTCCTCTACAGTATCTTCAATGGCGGTTGAGACCACAACCAGATCTGTTTGAGAATCGATGCCTTCACCATTTTGTTTAAAACAACGAATTCCTTCAGC
>CANGQQ010000137.1 GCA_947456025.1 Chitinophagaceae bacterium
TTATCTACCTCCGCCCGATGGATATTTTTTAACAAATTTAGAATATGCAACCTTGTTGCATATTAAAGAAAAACACCTTAACTTTGCGGTCAGTATTTACAATGTGTTGAACACGCGATACCGCGATTACATGAATCGTTTCCGGTATTTCAATGATGAGACGGGCAGAAACATTGTAGTGCGACTAAAAATTCCATTTTAATGAGAGGTCTAAACCGTTTTGTTTTGTTGGTCGTTTTGCTTGGTGCTTTCGCTTGTAAAAAGGCCAACGATCCCAACAATGAAACAGAGCATGAAGCAGTTAATGCCGTCGATTTAAGGTTTTTTCAAGAGGGTGTCTTGGTGGCAACATTTACAGCGGAAGATCCGGATGGGGATGGTGGAGAACCACCATCACGAATTGATAAAATCCTTTTGAAAGAAGGGACATCCTATACAGTTGAAGTTGTATTAAGAAACATTGTAAGTGGTGCGTCCAAAGATATTTCAGATGTAATCCGTCAACAAGGAAAGGAACATGAGTTTTATTATATCCCCTCAGGCGTCAACCTCAATGTTAGCAAAACCGACAAGGATGCCTATGGTTTTCCTTTAGGTTTCATGAGTAATTGGTTGGTTGGAATTCCCAAAGCGACCGGCACCATCAAACTCAAACTCATGCACAAGCCCAGGATTAAAGGTCCGGCCGATGATCCTTCTAAAGGACACTCGGACTTATCGATCGATTTTCCGGTCGAAATTCAGTAGCATTCATCTTGAGTAATTCATCAATTAAACCATACAAAAACGAAACATTTATGAAAAGAGTTCTAATTGCATTATTCGTGTTGGCCGTATCGTATCAGGCAGGAACTGCACAAGTAAGAATCGGTTTTAAAGGAGGCTTGAATTTGTCAGAGGTAAGAACGGATGATAAAGAAGAGAATAAGGAAATCGGAATCCGTCCTGCTTTCCATGCCGGTGTTATTACAGACATCTCTCTCAGTTCATCGCTCAGCCTTCAGCCACAATTGTATTACAGCGGACGTGGTGCAAAGGCAGATCACGGAGACCACAAGGACATTTTTACCTTCCATTCAATCGAATTACCGGTGAATCTTCTCTATAAATCTGCTTGTAAATCAGGAACTTTTTTTATTGGCGGTGGACCCAGCCTTGGCGTGAACCTAAGCGGCAAACTGGAAGCTTCGGATGATCCTTCCGAAAATTTTGAATTTGAATTTGGATCTAAAGCCGGTCAAATCAAAAGAGCCGATGTTGGTTTTAATGTGTTGGCAGGCTATGAGTTGAAAAATGGTTTGCTCATCAGTGCCAATTACACTCGTGGCATTACCAATTGGACCAATACAGCAAGTCAATGGCGCAATAATACATTGGGCATTTCTGTAGGTTATTTTTTAGGAAAAGCAAAAAAGAAATAAGTTGTTAGTAATTTTACGGGCCCTGTTTCTACAGGGCCTTTTTTTATGGAACTATCAATCAATACGCCCGCACTCTTATTTCCCGCCATTACGTTATTGATGCTGGCCTATACGAACCGGTTTTTGGCACTGGCAAGTCTGGTTCGAAAGCTGCATGACGATTACATTAAAAAAGAAAGTAAAACCATTAAAGGTCAGATACGAAGTCTGCACATCCGTCTTCGTCTGATCCGAAACATGCAGGCCCTGGGTGTGTTAAGTTTTTTGCTTTGCGTGGTATGTATGTACCTGGTCTTTTCCGGAAAACAGATTGCCTCACATTGGGTCTTTGGTGCGAGTTTGCTGAGTTTGTTGCTGTCGTTGATTTTTTCTTTAATTGAAATCTGGAAAAGTACCAATGCCATCGATCTTGAACTCAGTGACATGGAACTCGAAAATCAAAACCTGATTCGCACGATTCTCGATGATACCGGTAAGCACAGCAACTGATTCAATAATCAAATTTTTGAGGCTCCGTTTCCTGATGACGGGCATCATACCGGACAAAGAAATAGAGATAGATTGTCCGGCTCAGGCGCATCAGCCAGGGTTGTAACAGGAGCAGTAAAATGGAATTGCTTCCCAGCCACCAAAATACACGGTTGTCGTTGATCGAAACGCCAATTAAAACCCACCAGGCGATGAAGGTTGCAACCGAAAATGCAATGGCAAGGGCATAACTTACATAGCCCGTTCCATACCAAAATCCGGGCTCCATGTTGTATTGTTGCGAACAATGTTCGCATCGCTCATGCATATCAAACGTGTGTTTGAAGTTATACGCACTATAGGGTTTGAACAAATCGCCCTTTCTGCATCTCGGACATTTCATGTTCAAAATACTCAGGAAATAGTTGGGACGTGCAACCGGTTTCGACATATGATGTTTCTGATTTACGGCTCAAAGGTATTTCTTTCGGATTACCCGGAATGTGCTAGTTGTCACGCATTTGGCACATTCACATCTGTGAGCTTCTTACGTTCGCCAATTTGTTGTCTCCACATGGCATAGTACAAGCCTTTTTCCTCCAGCAGACTTTGATGATCGCCCGTTTCCACAACGTCGCCTCCTTCCAAAACATAGATACGATCGGCATGCATGATGGTAGATAAACGATGGGCAATCAGAATGGTGATTTGATTCTGTTTTGAAGACAATTCCCTTATGGTTGTGGTAATCTCTTCCTCAGTGATGGAATCGAGTGCAGATGTGGCTTCGTCAAAAATCAACAGGCGCGGATGACGCAACAAAGCCCTGGCGATGGATAAGCGTTGCTTTTCGCCCCCGCTAAGTTTGAGTCCGCCTTCGCCAATCATGGTGTCCAATCCTTTTTCGGCACGTGCCAGAAGACGGTCGCAACTCGCTTTCGTTAAAGCTTCTTTCAGCATCGCTTCATCAGCCAATGGATTCACAAACAAAAGGTTTTCGCGAATGGTTCCGCTGAACAACTGTGTATCCTGCGTTACAAATCCAATCTGGTTGCGAAGGTCTTCAAAATTGATGGTGTTTTCGTCCATGCCATTGTAGAGGATCGATCCGTTATGCGGACGATAAAGTCCCACGAGCAATTTCATGAGTGTTGTTTTTCCGGAACCGGAGGGTCCTACAAAAGCGATGGTTTCACCTGTTTTCACTTCAAAATGAATGTTGGCAATGGCGTTTTGTCCCGCTGTTTGATGCTTGAATGTTACGTTGTTAAATTGAAGTTTTTCGATTGCTCCCAACGTAGAGGGCTTTGCGGGCGTAGCTTCCGGTTGTTTCTCCATGAGTTTGTGAAAATTGGAGATGGAGGCTTCGGCTTCTCTGTAGGAGAGTAGGATGTTTCCGATTTCCTGCAACGGACCAAACACAAAAAAGGAAAAGATCTGCATGGTTACGAGTTGACCGGCATCCATCTTTCCTTCATAAATTACCCACATGAGCATGAAGAGGATCAATTGCCGCAGCGTATTTACAAAGGTGCCCTGCACGAAGCTGATACTACGGATACGCTTCACCTTGGTGAGCTCCAGACCCAGGATTTTAAATGTGTTTTTGTTCAGCCGCGTAACCTCCTGTTCTGTAAGTCCCAGACTTTTCACCAGTTCAATATTCCGGAGCGATTCAGTGGTGGCACCTGCCAGTTGAGTCGTTTGTGCAACAATGGTTTTCTGAACCTGCTTTACTTTTTTACTCAATGCATTGGAAATGATGATGAGCAGAAAAATACCGCCAAAGTAAATCAGTGGGAGGCTCCAGTGGATGGATGAGGCATAGACCGATACAATGACGATGCCAATGATGACAGGGAACAAAATATTGATAAAGGCCGAAACAAATTTTTCGGTGTCGGTTCTCACTTTGGTGAGGATCGATAAGGTTTCGCCACTGCGTTGATCTTCAAATTCCTGATACGGCAACTTCATGGCATGTTGTAATCCGTCCGTGAACACTTTGGCGCCGAATTTTTGAGTGGTTAAATTTTGAAAATAATCCTGAAAGGCTTTTGCAATACGGCTGATCATAGCCACTGTGATGGACGTAAGCAGTACTAAGAAGACGCCGGGTTCTTTCCAGGTAAACGAAGTGAAAAAGCGATTCCACTCGAAATGGTGTTGAACTTGTTCTCCGATTCCCTGATGCCGGTTGGCAAGATTGATCAGCTTCCCAAACAGAATGGGATCAATCAGTGAAAAACCGATGTTGATGGCCGCCAGCGACATGGTTAAAACAATCAGTCTTTTGTAGGGAGAAAGGTATTTGAGTAAGAGTTTCATATGTATTCAAAGTCTTATGGCCATCAAATGATACGCCATGATTCAAAACCCGACAAGATAACATGAAATCTTCATACCATGCGTTGATACACATTTGATGATGCCTCAATTTTTGTAATGATGTTCTATCTCGATTATCCTGCCCAGCCTTCCCGGTCCAGGCTCCGGTACTGAATGGCTTCTGCCAAATGTTCAATTTTAATATCGGGACTCTGATCTAAGTCTGCGATGGTGCGACTTACTTTCAGAATACGGTCGTAAGCCCGTGCCGATAAATTTAATTTGTCCATCGCGGCTTTTAAAAGTGTTTGACCGGCCTGGGAAATCACGCAAATCTCTTTCAGTAACTTACTGTTCATTTGTGCATTGGCATAAATACCTTCGATTTCTTTGTAACGTTCGCTTTGAATGTCGCGTGCCAGTATTACGCGTTCACGAATTGCCGCACTCGATTCACTGGAGGAAGCTTTTGAAAGTTCACTGAAGGGAACCGGGGTTACCTCTACATGCAAATCAATCCTGTCCAGTAACGGACCCGAAATTTTGTTGAGGTATTTTTGAACAGCTCCCGGCGGACAAGTGCATTCTTTGTCGGGATGATTGTAATAGCCGCATGGGCAAGGATTCATGGATGCGATGAGCATGAACGATGCCGGAAAGTCAATGGCAATTTTGGCTCTGGAGATCATTACATGCCTTTCTTCCATGGGTTGACGCATGACTTCCAGAACCGTACGCTTGAATTCGGGCAGTTCATCCAAAAATAAAACACCATTATGGGCAAGAGAAATTTCACCGGGTTGTGGATGGGTGCCACCTCCAACGAGTGCCGCATCACTGATGGTGTGATGTGGCGATCGAAACGGTCGTTTGGAGATCAAGGTTGCGTTTTGTGGTAGCTTACCCGCTACGCTGTGAATTTTTGTTGTTTCAAGGGCTTCCTGCAAATTTAAAGGGGGAAGGATGCTCGGTAATCGTTTTGCCAACATGGTTTTGCCGGCTCCCGGCGGACCGATCAAAATGGCATTATGACTTCCTGCGGCAGCAATTTCCAATGCTCTTTTGATGTTGATTTGGCCTTTTACATCGTTAAAGTCGTTATCGAATGTGGTTTGTGCATGTAAAAATTCTTCCCGCGTATTGACTTCCACAGGTTGTAACGTGCTTTCATCTTTGAAAAAGCGGATGACCTCTAACAGGTGTGATACGCCGTAAACATTCAGATTGTTCACCATTCCGGCTTCCCGTGCATTTTGAAGCGGAACAATGAGTCCTTTGAACTGTTCTTTGCGCGCCTGAATGGCAATGGGCAACGCTCCTTTGATGGGATGAATGCTTCCGTCCAGACCCAGTTCTCCCATAATGACATATTCGGCAATCCGGTCGGGTTGCTCTATTTGTTCCGTTGCAGCTAAAA